>JBNKVX010000013.1:0-61633 GCA_050299435.1 Cellvibrionaceae bacterium
CCATTAAAATGCTCGAAAAGCGAGGCGCAACAATCAAAAGCATTACGCTGCCACACAGCGCCTTGGCTGTGCCTACCTACTATGTAATTGCGCCTGCTGAATGTTCTGCAAACCTGAGCCGCTTTGATGGCGTGCGCTACGGTCACCGCTGTGAAAACCCAAAGGATCTCATGGACCTTTTCAAACGCTCACGCGGGGAAGGCTTTGGTGAGGAAGTAAAACGACGAATACTAGTTGGTACCTATGCCTTATCAGCGGGTTTTTATGATGCCTATTATCTTAAAGCCCAACAGGTTAGACGCTTAATCAAACAAGACTTCGTTGATGCCTTTAAAGATGTCGATATTGTGCTAGGCCCAACTTCGCCAACGCCCGCTTTTAAATTTGGCTCCAAAGGTGATGATCCCGTTGCAATGTACCTTGAGGATATTTATACCATTGCAACCAACCTTGCTGGCCTTCCAGGCATGTCTATTCCCTGTGGTTTAGTCGATAACAAACCAGTGGGCTTGCAGTTGATTGGCAACTATTTTGACGAGGCGCGCATTCTGAATGTTGCCCATGAATTTCAGCTTCACAGTGATTTTCACACCTACGCGCCTGGAGGACTTGCCTAATGGAATGGGAAACCGTGATTGGCCTGGAAGTGCATGTGCAGCTGGCGACAAAATCAAAAATCTTTTCTGGCGCAAGCACCGCTTTTGGTGCAGAACCCAATACTCAAGCTTGCGCCATTGATCTCGCTATGCCCGGTACTTTGCCTTCTCCCAATGCAGAGGCCTTTCGTTTTGCTGTGATGTTTGGTTTGGCAATCAATGCCGACATTGGTAAACGTTCAGTGTTTGAAAGAAAAAATTACTTTTATCCAGATCTGCCCAAAGGCTACCAAACCACTCAGCTGGCGGAGCCTATAGTTGGCGCTGGCTACCTTGATATTCCACTAGAAACGGGCGAGCAAAAACGCATACGTATTCATCATGCTCACCTGGAAGAAGATGCAGGCAAATCTTTACATGAAGATTACCATGGCATGAGTGGTATTGACCTGAATCGCGCTGGCACACCTTTAATCGAAATCGTCACCGAGCCAGACATACGCAGTGCTGAGGAAGCTGTCGCGACGGCGAGAAAACTGCATTCCCTCGTGACCTCTTTGGGTATTTGTGATGGTGAAATGTCTCAAGGATCCATGCGTTTCGACGTCAACATTTCCGTGCGCCCAAAAGGTGAAGAAAAACTTGGAACACGCACCGAAACCAAAAACCTGAATTCCTTCAAATTTATGGAAAAATGTATTCATCAGGAGGTCGAGCGTCAGATTGAAGTTCTCGAAGATGGCGGTGAAATTATTCAGGAAACGCGATTGTATGACGGTGATACCCACAGCGCGCGCTCGATGCGATCAAAAGAAGAAGCAAACGACTACCGCTATTTTCCCTGCCCGGATTTACTTCCCGTTGAACTCAGCGATGACTACATCGAAGCAATCCGGCTATCCTTACCAGAATTGCCCGATGCAAGAAAAGCACGTTTTGAGCAAAACTACGCGCTATCGAGTTATGACGCGAGCATTATCGCGGCTGACGCACACACCGCCAACTATTTTGAAAACTGCGCAAAAATCTCACAAGATCCAAAATTGACAGCAAACTGGATTATGGGTGAACTGAGTGCGCGCTTAAATGCGGAAGAAATAAGTATTTTGCACAGCAAGGTTTCCTCTGACGAATTGGCTGGTCTAATATCTCGCATTAAAGACGAAACCATCTCTAACAAAATTGCCAAGCAGGTTTTTGATGCAATGTGGGCAGGCGAAGGCGACGCCGACAGCATCATAGAAGCGAAGGGCTTGAAACAAGTCAGTGATAGTGGCGCGATTGAGAAATTAGTTGATGATGTGATTGCGAGCAATTCACAACAAGTTGAAAACTATCGCAATGCTGATACAGCTAAACGCCCCAAAATGCTTGGCTTTTTTGTTGGCCAAATAATGAAAGCCTCAAAAGGCCAAGCCAACCCGCAGCAAGTAAATAAAATTCTCTTGGATAAACTGAATAAAGATTAGATATTAAAATGGTATTAAAAAAAGACAAAAAGAAAGTGTTGGGTGAAATTTTTGACGATGCGCGCGTTAAAGGATTTTTAGACGTACAACCGCGCGACGGTGCGAATATTGACTTTGACACGCTGGAAAAAGCCTATCGCGGTATGAATGCGGAAAATTTTACAAGCTTTGTAAAATTTTTTAAAGAGGAAGGTCGAGATTTGGATGCTGAAAATATTCAAGGTAAAACCCTACTTCAGGTAATCAGTGAACATCGTCATGCGGGCGAATATATCGAAGCCTTAAAAGCTAATGGCGCAAATTATTAAATCTTCACTCCCCATAGAGTTATGCAGTGAATCACGTAAAAGTTAACAATTTACTTTGCGGTGCCAGCTACTTCAGCCAAGGCATAAATCTCTTACTGCACCCCAAACTGCGTGTGTATATCCTTGTTCCACTGGTAGTCAACATTATTTTGTTTTTTGCGCTGACTGCAACAGTCATCCATTACTATCACCTGTTTGCAGAAACCGTAAATTGGCAAGCTCCAGACTGGTTAAGCTGGGCGCAATTTTTATTTAGTTTTATTTCTGCACTTCTCGGCATTGTTCTCGCCGTTTTATTTGTCATCCTTTACGCCTACAGCTTTAACTTAATCACCAATTTTATTGCCGCTCCTTTCTACGGCTTACTCGCAGAGAAGGCCGAACAGCTCATCAGTGGTGAAGCGCCGCCAGATGAA
The DNA here is from genome assembly GCA_050299435.1 of Cellvibrionaceae bacterium. Classification (GTDB taxonomy): domain Bacteria; phylum Pseudomonadota; class Gammaproteobacteria; order Pseudomonadales; family Cellvibrionaceae; genus 1162T-S-0a-05. The sequence goes on from JBNKVX010000013.1 coordinate 2,790, forward strand.
AATTTTAGCCGCTTAATTCCCAGAGTGTTTGCACGGGAGTTTCAAAAGATATTTTATTTTTTTACTCGCGGTATATTCATTATTTTAGTGGTATTGATGATCGGAACTATACCCATAGTTAACGTATTGGCTCCCGCACTCGGCCTACTCTGGAGTATGTGGTGCATGTCAATTCAATATGTGGACTACGCTGCGGACAATAATCGACTTTCTTTTCAAGAAATGCGTAACCGCTTGATGCTAAAAAAATACAGCTCGATGGGCTTGGGGGGCATGGTCATGCTAGCCAGCATTATTCCTGTCGTTAACATTGTTGCCATGCCTGCGGCTGTCACAGCTGGCACTTTATTTTGGGTTCGCGAGCTTAAGCACGCTTAAAGGTCTACTTTTTTAATCACCGTCGTCACCAAACACCAAATCACCACCCGCTTCTTTTGCGCGCAGAATATTTTTTTCTGCATGACTGACTAAGCTATCCAAATCCTCATTACATAAACTGGAAACCCCCGCACTGAAAGTCAGGGTAATTAATTCGCCATTCACTTCAAATGATTCACCAGTAATAATTTGTCTGACTTTCTCTAAAAAGGCGACTGCTTTTTCATTGGGCAAGCCAGGCAACAACACATAAAATTCCTGACCGCCAGCGCGTGCTACTACAAAACGATCAAACAAAGTCACAAACTGCGAGGAAACCAACTGCATTACTCTATCGCCCACTTCGTTTCCATAACTGGCATTTATTTCCATAAAATCATCCAAATCAATCACAGCAAGGGACAAGGCAGAATCTTTGGATTTTGCTTCTTTAAATTTTTCGCTGGCTTGTTGGAAAAAATATTTTCGACTGTAAACGCCGGTTAATTCATCGCGATTTGCTGCATCACGAATTTGCTCAATTAATTCAATCAATTCAATGTTGGCGGATACGCGACAGTAAAACTCCTCGTGATTAAAGGGTTTCTTAAGAAAATCGTTGGCCCCTGCTTTAATAAAACGCGCGGATAACACACCTTCCCCTTCTGAGGAGATGCCAATAATTACCAAATCAGATTTTTCATATTTAACGCGAAGATTTTTGACCAACTCAAAACCATCCATGCGCGGCATGTTATAGTCTGTGATCAATAATTTTATTGAAGGGTTTTCCAACAGCACCTTGATTGCATGCACTCCATCTTCTGCTTCAAAAACATGGTAGAGCTGTTTTCGCAATAAGCCGCTAACAAAATTTCGCGAGGTGGAAGAGTCGTCAACAACCAGAACCTGAGTATGTTGATTATTGATCAAGCGGTGAATAACGCCTAATGCATATTCGTAGGAAAATTTTCCTTCCTTGGTGACATAGTCAACAATGCCCTTATTCAGTAACTGCTCACGTTTCTTTTCATCAAAACTTCCCGTCAGTACAATCGTCGGCAAATTATGCGCAAGCGCAAAATCAACAATCTCACCATCAAGTGCATCCGGTAAATTCAGATCAACCAATGCGGCAAACCAATCGATATCCTGAGCCAGCAATTCCTTAGCCTGGGCAAAACTTTCTGCATAGTAGGCTTTTATTTGTGCGGATTGCGATAGAACATGGCGCAGGATTTTTAACACCATGGAACTGTCTTCGACAACTAGAATGTGCTTCATTACCAACACTCGTCTTACATAGCTTAATTGCAGCTTTACGCGCCGCTAAGATAAGTGTAGTCAATTATGAAAAAAGAACGTGTATTAGTCGCTTACGACTTTAATAAATGCGCTGGCGGCTGTTCACAATGCAGCTTGTTTCCCAATAGCTCTTCGATGGCGGGCAAAAGAAATGCGTCATCTTCACACGCAAAGCTGATTGATACCCCGCTGTTTCCTGCTCGACCTGTTCTACCAATGCGATGCACATAGTCTTCGGGTTCTTCAGGCAGTGTAAAATTGACAACGTGAGTTACATCGTCGATGTGTATACCTCGCCCCGCAACATCTGTGGCAACCAGGGCCTGCAACTTACCCTTCTTAAAATCATCGAGAGTACGCATACGTTTGGTTTGGGGAATTTCGCCAGACAACAAACCCACTCTGAAACCCTTACGTCTCAATTGGGCGTGAAGATCGCGGCACTGGTCTCTTCGATTGGCAAAAACCATTAAGCTTTCAACACCAGGCTCTTCGAGCAAATTACCCAACAAAGTAAACTTTTCATCGCCGGAAACCAGATAAACCGTTTGTTTCACAGAGTCAGTTGCAACATGGTCGGGTTCGATTTCAACAGATTTGGGATCATGCATCCACTGTTCAGACAGACGCAAAACATCTTCACTAAAGGTGGCTGAAAACAGAAGCGTTTGGCGGTGAGTGTTGCGAGGAGCCATTCTCACAATACGTTTTACCTGGGGTATAAACCCCATATCCAGCATGCGATCAGCCTCATCAATCACCAGCACCTCCAATTGATCGAGAAATATTGCACCGCGTTCACAAAAATCCAGCAATCGACCAGGAGTCGCAACCAGCACATCCAGGAAAGAAGATTGCAGCTTGTTCAGTTGCTTACCGTAATCCATCCCACCCACAACGGTATGTACCTTGAAATCCAAATACTTCCCAATGGCATCTGCATCTTTTGCAATTTGCACCACCAGTTCTCGCGTTGGCGCTATGATCAGCGCCCTTGCCTCACCCGCATAACGCTCCTCATGTATCGGGTTTTTTAGCAAATCCTCAAAGACAGCTATCAAAAAGGCCGCTGTTTTGCCTGTTCCCGTTTGCGCTTTACCCAGCACATCGTGACCTGCCAGACTGTATGGCAAAGACGCCGCTTGAATTGGGGAACAATGAGAAAATTTCAAATCTTCCAGTGCACGCTGTATTTGGGGTGAAAGTGGCAACTGGTTAAATGGAAGCTTTAATTCAGCTTTTGAGGACAAATTACATTACTCGTCTAATTTTTGAACGGGGCATTCTAATGTCAGTGAAACAGCAAGTCCAACTAAAGACTTGCTTTTAGCTTTTCAATCACGACAATAGCGCCCAAATACCTCCACACACAACGGCAGTGAAGTATGAAGATTTTGGTCACCGGCGCCGCCGGCTTTATCGGCTTTCATTTGAGTAAAAATTTTTTGGCACGCGGCGATGAAGTGGTGGGGCTAGACAATCTCAACGACTATTACGATGTCAATATTAAGCTGGACCGCCTTAAACTACTGGAGTCCGAAGAGAAATTTACTTTCTATAAACTTGATATTGCCGACCGCCAGGCAATCGAAGCACTGTTCGCCAATAACACCTTCGACCGCGTCGTTAATTTGGCTGCACAGGCAGGTGTACGCTATTCCATTGAAAACCCCCATGCTTATATAAGCGCCAATATCCTTGGGTTCACCAATATTCTGGAAGCTTGCAGACACCATAAAGTCGCACATTTAAGCTACGCCTCGTCAAGTTCTGTGTATGGCGCCAACACTAAACAGCCCTTTTCTGAGCACGATAACGTTGACCACCCTGTATCTTTGTACGCCGCAAGCAAAAAAGCCAACGAACTCATGGCTCATACCTACAGTCACCTCTACGGACTACCCACAACGGGCTTACGTTTTTTTACGGTTTATGGTCCCTGGGGGCGACCGGACATGGCCTTATTTAAATTCACTAAAGGCATACTCGAAGACAAAGCCATAGATATTTACAACAAAGGCAACATGATTCGCGATTTCACCTACATCGACGATATTATTGAAGGTGTTGTGCGGGTTACTGATCAAATACCTCAAAGTAACCCAAGCTGGTCAGGGGACAATCCTGACCCCGCCTCGTCTTTTGCAGCCTATCGTGTCTACAACATAGGCAATAACTCGCCCGTGAAGCTTATGGATTTTGTTGAAGCCATCGAACAAGCTCTGGGCAAAAAGGCGATCAAAAATATGATGCCGATGCAACCCGGCGATGTGCCATCTACGCAGGCAGACACATCAGCACTGGAGGCCGCTGTGGGTTTTAAACCCAACACCTCAGTGAAAGATGGGATACATCACTTTGTAACCTGGTATCGAGACTACTTTAAAGTTTAATTTGAGCGCAAATATTACAATAATTGAAGCTGTTTGAAGCTTAATCTTCCGCCTCGTTTTTTCCTAGAAATCACTTGAAGTCTTCGTGCTAATCTATTGCAATCGCCGCCATCCTCCCTATACTCGTAGCTTCAGGATAAGTCGCAGTTTGCGCGCAGGGACGGGCCTTGAAGCGATACGTAAAAAAATAATGAGTTGGGAGAACACTATGAGCCAGTCTATCACTTACCGTGGTTTTATGCGCCAACCCCTCGCCCTGGCGATTATGCTCGCTTCGGGTATTGCAACTCAGTCGAGCTTTGCACAGCAACAGCCCGTGCTTGAAGAAATTCTCGTCACAGCGCAAAAACGTGTTGAAACGATGCAAGAGGTTCCAATTTCAGTCTCAGCGCTGAGTGGTGAAAAACTCGAAGAGGCCGGAGTTGAAAACCTGGAGGATTTAACCGCTCATCTTCCCAATATTCATTTCACTGAGACCGGTATCAGCACCCAGGTAAGGGTGCGCGGTATTGGCTCGGATAACAGCCAAGGCTTCGAGCAAAGTGTTGGCATGTACATCGATGGTATTTACTACGGGCGCGCGCAATTATTTCGCGCACCGATGATGGATATGGCGCGCGCAGAACTCTTGCGTGGACCCCAAAGTACATTGTTTGGAAAAAACAGCATTGCTGGCGCCCTGAACCTAACCACTGCTCGCCCCACGGAAGAACTTAGCGGTCGACTCGCCGTTTCGCAAACAGATGAATTTGCTGAACAGGAAGTCAATGGCATGATTTCTGGGCCCCTAAGCAATAAAGTTCGCGCGCGTCTCGCAATTCGCGAATTCGAAGATGAAGGCTACTTTTACAACGCATTCACACGGGAAGACACTGCCATCTCTGATGAAAGTACAGTGCGACTCAGCGTTGAAGTAGATGCTAGCGATAAACTGAGCTTTTATTTTAAAGGCGAGAAGAACGAATTCGAAACGCTTGGCAGACCTATTGAGAGCACCCTGGACGAACCTTTAGTTGCCGGCGGACTGGATTACAACGACTACCTCACGCTGTTCAGTCAACCTGGTTTTGATGACCAACTTGATTATGTGCGCGACGTAAATGCGCCCGAATTCAGCAACAGTGAAATTAGCAACTTCACTCTGGAAGCTGAATATGAGTTTGACTCTTTTATTCTGACCTCAGTCACGGGCCAACTTGATTACAACTACGATGAAAAATGTGACTGTGATTTCACCGCTGCAGATATTCTTGATACTGATCTCATTGAAGACTACGAACAATTCAGCCAAGAGATACGTTTTAGCTCCAACACTGAAAGTGATCTTGAATGGATTGGTGGTGTTTTCTATCAAAGCTATGACCAGGAATTTAAAGATCTCACTCACATCAGCGACGAAAGTTTACTCGCTCAATTGAGCGCACAGACAGCAGTCATGGCAGGTACAGGAGTGCGACGCGAATTTGAACAAAGCTCTGATGCTTGGGCAATTTTCGGTCAGGCAACGTGGAGTTTTAATCCACAGTGGCACTTGACGGTCGGCGCGCGCTATACCGAAGAAACCAAAGAAGCTTACAAAGTAATTAACATCACCGAAGATTACGAGGCGACCACGCCTGTGAGTGATCCCGTGCAAGCGGCGATTCTTGGTGCAACATATTTCGGTGTGTTTTTGTTGGAAAGTGAACAAGCACCCGGTGACGGCTATAACGTGGTTGGTGAACGAGATGAATCAGCATTTACACCAATGCTCAATCTTCAATTCGATGCCAACGACGAAATTATGCTTTACGGCTCTTATACCAACGGATTTAAAGCAGGCGGGTTTGACCCACGATCAAATCGCGTCGGTACCTTTGGGCCGGTTCCAATCGGTAATGTTGATCCACTCTTGCATTTTGAGTTTGAAGAAGAGCGTGCAGATGCATTCGAGTTAGGGATGAAATCGAGCCTCGCTGATGGACGCGGAGAACTCAACCTGGCCCTGTATCACACAAAGTACGAAGACCTGCAGATTAGCCAATTTGATGGCGGTGTAGGTTTTAACGTAGGCAATGCTAAAGATACAGTTGTTCAAGGCATAGAAGTTGATGGGCGCTGGGCACTAGCTGATGGATTAACATTGAGTTACGGCGCTTCATGGTTGGATTTTGAATACAAGGATTTTGAAAACGGAAACTGTTATGAAGGGCAAACACCTGACGGCGCAGATTTGGACAACGATGGCAATCGCGATACCTGTAGTTATACTGGCAAGCGCGGCGTATATACCCCTGAACTCACAGTAAATTTATCTCTGGATTATTCTTATCCAATTACTGGTGAATGGGACATTGTTGGCTTTATCGATGTGCAGCATATCGGTGACCAACAAGTTCACGTAAATCTCGACCCTGCCGGTGAAATTGATGCTTACACAATGTTTGGTGCACGCCTGGGATTAGATGCTAGCAATTGGTCCATCGCCGTTGTGGGCAAGAATCTCGGCGATGAAGAAGTGCTTTCTTATTCTGCCAATGCGCCCTTATCCGGGTCCACATTTGGTACCAATACTTTTTACAGCTTTGTAAGAAAACCGCGAACTGTTGCGCTTGAAGGTGTATTGAAGTTTTAAAGCGTTTGGGATTCAGGATTCATTACAAACCAGGCATTGCGGGTTTTTCTTAAAATTCAGATAGCGCCACTTATTTGTGGCGCCGTCAAACAAACCCAATATGCCGCTCAATGGTTCACCACAGCCTGTAATTATTTTTATTGCCTCCAAAGCCTGGGCTGCTCCCACTATTCCCACAACGGGTGCAAGCACACCGTTTTGAGCACAACTTAAATTTTCATCATCACTGACTTCATACAAACAGGCATAGCAAGCCTGATTTTCATCTCGATTGAGAAACGTTGTAAGCTGCCCTTCCAATCTGATTGCCGCACCTGAAACCAATGGTTTTTTATTTTGGTAGCACAGCCGGTTAAGTTGTTTGCGGGTTTGAAAGTTATCACTGCAATCAAGCACCACATCAACCTTGTAAATTAACTCCAAAAGACCTTGATCATCAAGTCGTCGATCAAAAATCCGCACATTAATAAAAGAATTCAGTTCAGTTAAATTTTTCCTGGCAGACTCCACTTTGGGCAAGCCCAAGGTGTTTTCATTGTGTACGATCTGCCGTTGCAAATTACTTTCGTCAACTTTATCGTCATCAACCAAAAACAACTCACCCACACCCGAGGCTGCGAGATACATGGAGACGGGCGAACCCAAACCACCCACGCCGACTATCAGCATTTTCGACTGACAGATTTTCTCCTGACCTTCCACGTCAATTTGCGGCAAGAGAATATGTCGGTTATAACGTAGAAGCTCTTGATCGTTCATCGTTGTTTTCTAATCGTCATTTGGGCGTTGCCCAAGCGTAACGCGTTCACAAGCCGCAAAATCTTTTCTCGTTTCAACACATTGGTAGCCACATTCTTTCATTAGCGTTCTGACTGACTCGCCCTGCGTCCACCCATGCTCCAGAATTAACCAAGCTGTGCTTTTCATAAAAGTTGGTCCGTTTTCTATAATGTGTTTTAAATCTGCCAAGCCCTTTGCTTCAGCAACCAAGGCTGATTTAGGCTCATACCTCACGTCACCTCGCGTTAAATGTTCGTCATCGCTTTCGATGTAAGGCGGATTGCTCACAATAAAATCAAAACAGAAATTACCCAAACTTTCAAACCAGTGACTTAAAATAAAATTTACATTAGTAATTGAATTTTTATCGGCATTTGACTTGGCCAACGCTATGATTTCTGTTTTGTTGTCCACCCCCAGCACTTTCGCAGAAGGCAGCTCCTTGGCTATCGACAAAGCTATCGCTCCGCTACCCGTTCCGAGATCCAGCACATGAAGATCTGTGTTGCTTTCCAAAGCCACTCTTTCCAAAATTGTTTCGACAATGAGTTCTGTCTCGGGACGCGGAATTAACGTTGAGCTGTTGACATTTAAACTGAGCGACCAAAAATCTTTTTCACCTAGTATGTAAGCCAGCGGCTCACCCTTTAAACGGCGATTGAACAAAACCTCGAACTTTTGTATTTGCTCAGAAGAAACTTTTTTTTCTGGCCAGGTGTACAACCAGCTTCGGTCTTTACCCAGACAAAACGAGAGAAGCAATTCGGTATCCAGACGGGCACTCTCGCTGACCGACTCCAAAGTACGACTGCGTTTAAGAATATCGGCAACGGTCGTCAAATCTTGTTGACTCTTAATCAGCCAAGGCCGCGAGTTGGTCCGCCTGAAATTCATTAACCAGCGGTTGGATCACTTCGTTCAGCGAACCTTCCATAATTTCATCCAATTTATACAGCGTTAAATTGATTCGATGATCTGTCACTCGCCCCTGCGGATAGTTATAGGTTCTGATGCGCTCCGACCGGTCGCCACTGCCAACCAACAATTTGCGCTCACTCGCTTGTGACGCTGCAGCTTTTTCCTGCTGTGCGGTACTTAAACGTGAAGCCAATAGCGACATCGCCTTGGAACGATTTTTATGTTGTGAGCGCTCATCCTGACATTCAACAACAATACCAGTAGGAATATGCGTAATACGCACTGCTGAATCTGTTTTATTCACGTGCTGCCCACCTGCGCCACTCGCCCGATAAGTGTCTATCCTTAGATCCGCCTTGTTAATATTCACCTCTGCCAGTTCATCTGCTTCCGGCATTACCGCAACGGTGCAAGCCGATGTGTGAATTCTTCCCTGCGATTCAGTTTCTGGCACACGTTGCACACGATGCGCGCCCGATTCAAACTTAAGTTGAGAATACACGCCTTGCCCAACAACGCGCGTAATAATTTCCTTGAAGCCGCCATGCTCACCCGGATTGTCACTGATAACCTCAACCCGCCAACCTTTTTCTTCCGCGTATTTAGAATACATGCGAAATAAGTCGCCGGAGAAAATTGCAGCCTCATCCCCACCCGTGCCTGCGCGAATTTCCAGAAAAACATTTTTATTATCGTTGGGATCTTTCGGCAAAAGTAATTTTTGCAGCTCTAATTCCAGCGCTTCAATTTGACCTTCATTCTCCTCTAACTCTTCTTCCGCCAATGCACGCATTTCCTTGTCTGCCTCATTGAGCAGTTGTTTGGCATCTTCAATATTTTCAAGCGTGTGCGTGTAGCGTCGGAAAGTTAGAACAACATCTTCCAGCTCCGCATACTCTTTTGATAATTCTCTAAATTTATTTTGATTACCAATGATGTCTGCGTCGCTTAACAAGGCTCCGATTTCTGTATATCTTTCTGCAAGATTTTCCAGTTTATCCTGTATTGATTGTTTCATTCTTTTAGTTAACTTCTCTTTTACTTAACTGCTTTAAGTTTTATTTTCGTCATCAAGAGGCAGTGCAAACAAGGTTTGCAAACCCAGAATAATATCTTCTCTGCCATCTGCGCCTGCTTTTTTCAACTGCACCGTAGGCTCATGCATAAATTTATTGCTTAAATTGTTAGCTAAAATTTCTATCGCCTCTTCTGGTGTGACACCATTCGCGAGACTTTTTAAACATTTATCCAATTCCTGCTTTTTGATCCCTTCAACATTTTCACGAAAATTTCTAATCACGTTCACCGCCGATAAGGCTCGACGATCTCGCTCGTAAGCATGTACTGCAGAATCTATTATTTCGTGAGCAATCTCAGCGGCTTGTTCTCGTGAGCGTTTATTCTCATCAATCACTTCCCGTAAATCGTCTACGGTATACAAATACACTTCTGCTATTTCATTAACTTGCGGTTCGATATCACGCGGTACTGCAATATCCACCATAAACATGGGTTTACGTCGGCGTTTCTTCAAGGCTGTTTCCACGGCCCCTTTACCCAGCAGAGGTAATTGACTCGCGGTAGAACTGATAACAATGTCAGCTCGATGTAAAACTTCAGGTATATCTGCAAGCAAAACCGCTTCTGCGCCAAACCTTTCGCTTAACTCCCTTGCATTTTCCAGAGTGCGATTCGCAACAATAAGCTTCTTCATTCCCTGGTCAACTAAATGTCTGGCCACCAACTCTATGGTTTCGCCCGCACCGATTAACAGAGCGGTATCTTCTTTAAGATCAGAAAAAATTTGTTGAGCCAAACTGACTGCGGCGTATGCAACAGAAACAGGATTCTCTCCTATCGCTGTTTCTGAACGCACTTTTTTGGCAACACTGAAAACCCGCTGAAACGCGTCATGCAATAAACCACCCAGTACACCACTCCCTTTTGCCAAACTGTAAGCAGACTTCATTTGACCAAGAATCTGGGGCTCCCCCAACACCAGCGAATCTAAACCGCTGGCTACTGTCATCATGTGTCTCGCAGCATCAGGCCCACTTTTTAGGTAGTGTGCAGCGAGCAACTCTTCTAATTTTGCGCCCTTGTAGTCCGCCAACCACTGCAACACGCGATGTGCATCACCGTCCAATTGGCAGTATATTTCTGTGCGATTGCAAGTAGAGAGTATCGCCAACTCATTGGCTTGCGTATGGGCTTGGGCAGCCACTAGTGCCGACTCTATCTGCGAAGACGAAAATGCCACTTTTTCACGTACGTCAACGCTAGCGGTATTGTGATTGATGCCCAAGGCAATAAGAGTCATATTCCTAGAATAGGGCGGTCGGCGGCCCTTGTCTTTAAAAAGTCGCCCATTTTCTGCGTAGAAACTGTATATGGCAAGGGACATTGAACAGGATTACACTAAACATTATTCCGTCTTGTTTGAAATCTTGAAGGATTTACTGTCCCCTTTTAAAGGCTTGTTATACTCTCCCTATAGAATTTGTATTGTTTAAAGCACAGGTAGTCAATGTTCCACTTTCGAAATTTACTCCTCGCAGCCTTCTCTGTTCCGGCCCTACTTGCCTGCGGTTCGGCATCGGTTAAGCAAGAAAATGCCACAGACATGGTCTCTGAAGAAGAGATCCTGGATGCCCAGGAAGAAACGCGCATTGCTAACCGACCCTTCGAAGCAGACACCCTCTATGCACTGCTTGTCGCCGAAATTGCCATGGGTAGACATCGTCACGACATTGCACTGAACAACTATGTCCAACAGGCTCGCACGACGCAAGATGCCGCCATTGCAGAACACGCCACTCATCTTGCCACCATGCTGCGCGCCAGCGATGAGGCGCTTGAAATGTCTGGTTTGTGGACTGAAAGTGAGCCCGACAATACGGAAGCACGAAGCCTGTATGCTTCGGGTCTTGTTCGCGCCAAGCGTTTTGATGAGGCCTTTGAGCAAGCACGCATTCTGGTTGACGCTGGTGAGACCGCCGCTTTTGAGAATCTGGCGGCGAACGCGTCTGAAGGGGGCCCTGAGCAAAGTGCCGAGCTGGCAAAAAAATACGAAGCGCTTTTGAAAGATCACCCAAAAAATATTTCCCTCTTGGTTGGCTACAGTTTATTGCTCGAACAGCTGGGCGAAAATGATCAAGCACTAAAGGTAACCAGGCAGGCGCTTAAACACGATAAAGATAGCGTCGCCGCACTTTACCAAGAGAGCAGATTGTTACAAATCCTTGGTCAAACTGAATTAGCCATGGATAAAATGGGGCAACTTATTGAAAAAAATCCTGGCAACCATCGTTTACGCCTACGCTATGCACGTGCTTTGGTTGAAACTGATATTGCCAAAGCACACCAACAATATTTAATCCTGTTTAAACAATTGCCTTTTGATCAGGATGTACTATTTACGCTCGCACTCATCGAAAGAGAGCTGCAACTCTATGACGAGGCAATTGCTCGTTTTGAAACGCTGATTGAACGCCAACAACACGTCGCTTCCGCGCACTATCAACTCGGAAAAATTTATGAGACACAAAATAGACCTGACAAGGCCTTACCGCACTACCTGGAGGTAAACGAAGGGGATTCCTTCATAGCCGCCCTTAGTCATGCAACACGCATAATGCTTACTGATGGCAAGGAAAATGAGGCGCTGGAACTGGTTCGCAATCGCAGAAAAGGCAATAAAATTGATGGTCTTTTTATGCTTGAAGCAGATCTGCTTTCTCAAAGCGGTAACACCACTGCTGCGGAAAAAGTGCTTAGCGAAGGTTTATTACAGTCCCCGCAAAGCACCTCACTGTTATATGCGCGTGCCATGCTTTACACACGCATTGATTATGTTGAAGCGGCTGAAAAAGATTTGCGGGCAATCCTTTTAGTCAAACCCAATGATGCCACCACACTCAACGCTTTGGGTTATACGCTTGCCGATAAAACTGATCGTTTGGATGAAGCTCACGATTTTATCTCGCGCGCGCTCGCACTCACGCCCAATGACCCAGCGGTGCTGGATAGTATGGGCTGGGTAGAGTATCGCAAAGGAAACTTTGAAGCAGCCCTGGTGAGATTGCGTCAAGCCATGAACGCCATGCCCGATCACGAAATTGCCGCACATCTTGGTGAAGTACTTTGGGTAAGCGGTGTTCAGGAAGAGGCGAAAGAAATCTGGCGCACCGGACTGGAGTTGAGGCCCGATAGCAAAATTATCCATCAAACCATTCATCGTCTGAATGCAACACTGCACTAATTCTTTACATATAAGCCGGAGCTTCTCTCTCTTTTTCGCTTTAATCGTGCCTTTACTAGTCAGTAACTGTGCAATACAACAGGCGAAATTGGGACACATTCCCCTTGAAGACCTGCAAAACTGGACGGCCAGGGGCAAAATAAGCATTAGCGCCGAAGGTGAACGTAAGACAGCAAATTTTCGCTGGCGTAACACCGGAGAAGATTTCACTGTTAATTTGCACGGTCCTTTTGGCAGTGGTGCCGCGACCTTGCAAAGGAAAAGTAATCGCTATTTCCTGACAGATAACGCGCAAGAATATCAGGCGCAGTCGGCAGAAGAATTATTGTTGGATGTCACAGGATTACGCATCCCTGTCAGCGATTTACATTGGTGGATCAAAGCGCTGCCAGCGCCTCAACTGCCAACAGAATTGGAAGTTCGAGATTCCAAAACCCATTCTTTAAGCGAACTTCGGCAGGCGGGATGGAAATTAAAGTATTCAAACTATCAAACGATCTCTGGGCATCTCCTGCCTGGTAAAATTATCGCCACCCGCGCACATCTTAAAATGGTGATTGCAATTAAAGAATGGCAACTCCGCGCATCCTAATGACCTGTTTACGCTTACCTTCGCCTGCAAAATTAAACCTCTTTCTTCACATTCTTGGTCAGCGTGATGATGGCTACCATCAACTGCAAACAGTTTTTCAATTGTTAGACTACGGCGATGAACTGGAATTTACCCTCAGTGAGATTGACGAGATTCAAGTCAGCCCGCAGCTACCCAATACCTCACCGGAAGACAATCTGATACTGCGAGCCGCCAAACTGCTTAAACAATATTGCAGCATCCGCCAGGGCGCACATATTCGATTAAGCAAAAAACTCCCTATGGGAGGAGGCATTGGCGGGGGGAGCAGTAATGCCGCCACCACATTACTTGGCCTCAATCATATTTGGCGCTGCGGCTTGGACATACCAACACTACTTCAGCTAGGTCGCCAACTTGGCGCAGATGTGCCCGTTTTTGTCGCGGGCAAAAGTGCTTGGGCGGAAGGAGTAGGTGAACAGCTTCAAGCCATTGAATTGCCTGAACTTTGGTACCTTGTTCTCGCGCCGGAATGCCACGTTTCTACAGCTAAAATTTTCCAAAACAAAGATTTGACAAGGGCCACCCTCGCCATTACAGTAGCGGCCTTCTTCGAGAAGGGCGGGAAAAACGACTGTCAACCTTTGGTTGAAAGGCTTTACCCGCAGGTAAGGGAAGCGGTTGAATGGCTAAGCCAGTATAGCCCCGCACAGCTTACCGGGACGGGAGCATGCGTATTTGCATCCTTCCCGAATCAGCAGGCGGCGCAAGAAGTTTTTGCCAGACGACCAAAGCAACTGAATGGCTTTGTAGCCAAAGGCGTGAACAATTCGCCACTGCATCAACACCTCCCCTGAAGGCGATTTACTGGGGTGTAGCCAAGCGGTAAGGCAGCGGGTTTTGATCCCGTCATGCGAAGGTTCGAATCCTTCCACCCCAGCCATTCCATTCGCTTTCATCCATTACCCACTTAGCGTACTAATTTGTTTAATTAAAGTAGAAAGGTTCGTAGAAATAGAAAGGGTTAATACTTTGGCAGACTTAATGGTCTTTAGCGGTAACGCTAACCCCGAACTCGCTGAAAAAGTGGTAGACAAGCTCGGCATTCCCCTCGGAGATGCAACCGTCAGCAAGTTTTCTGATGGAGAAATTTTTGTTGAGTTGAATGAAAATGTTCGCGGTCGCGACGTCTTTCTTATTCAACCAACCTGTGCACCGACCAATGACAATATCATGGAATTGGTGGTGATGGTTGATGCACTACACAGAGCGTCAGCTGGAAGAATTACCGCGGTCATTCCTTATTTTGGATACGCCCGTCAGGATCGCCGTGTGCGATCTGCACGAGTGCCAATAAGCGCAAAAGTCGTTGCTGACATGATGGTGAGTGTTGGCATTGACAGAATCTTAACTGTGGATTTGCATAGCGAGCAAATTCAGGGTTTCTTCGATGTCCCTGTAGATAACGTATACGGTTCTCCCGTATTGTTAACGGATATTGAGGAACAGGAATTTCAAGATCTTGTAGTAGTCTCACCGGACATTGGCGGTGTTGTTCGCGCACGCGCGGTGGCAAAACAACTTGATATTGATTTGGCGATTATTGATAAACGTCGACCTAAAGCCAATGTTGCGGAAGTTATGCACCTTATCGGTGAAGTTGAAGGTCGCACTTGCTTGTTGGTTGACGATATGGTCGATACCGCTGGCACTTTGTGCAACGCTGCTAAAGCGCTAAAGGATCAGGGTGCTAAAAAAGTGATTGCGTATGCAACTCACCCGGTATTATCGGGCAACGCTATCGAAAAATTAAATGGTTCGATGATGGATGAATTGGTAGTGACTGATTCTATTCCACTGTCGGATGAGGCAAAGAATTGCAAAATTATTCGTCAGTTAACTTTATCCAATATGTTGGCAGAAGCCATGCGACGAATAAGCAATGAAGAATCGTTAAGCGCAATGTTTCGTTAAATGTTTCGTTAAAAGTTTCGTTAATTGAGCTAAACGATTTTACACAAACCCCTCTGGATTCTGGTCGCGGATTCAGAGATTAACTTTTAAATTGGAGTAATAGAAATGTCTAAAGAAGACTTTCAAATAAATGCTCAGCAACGCGATGATTCAGGGAAAGGTGCGAGCCGCCGCCTGCGTCGTAATGCTGGATTAGTGCCTGCTATTGTTTACGGCGGAAATAAAAAGCCGCAAAACATCAGTCTTTCTCATAATGATTTGATGAAACACCTGGAGAATGAGGCTTTTTATTCTCACATTATCACCTTAAATGTGGACAACAAGTCTGAAGACGTCATCTTGAAAGATTTGCAACGTCACCCCTCCAAGGCACAAATCCTTCACGCCGATTTTATGCGTGTTTCAAAAACCAAAAAGCTTCAAACTTCAGTCCCCTTACACTTTATTAACGAAGTATCATGTAAAGGCGTCAAATTACAGGGCGGCGTAATTTCTCACAGTATGATACAACTGGAAATTTCTTGCTTACCTGGAGATTTACCTGAATACATTGAAGTTGACCTCGCTGAAGTCGAGATAGGTCAGATAGTTCACATCTCAGACATCAAACTGCCAAAAGGCGTTGAATCTGTCGCCTTGAGTCATGGTGAAGACCATGACCTACCTGTTGCCTCAGTCAACAAACCTAAGGGCGCAAGTAGCGAAGACGAAGAAGAAGATGGTGAAGAAAAAGAAGGCGAAGAATAAGTTATTATTTTTAGCCGAAAAGCGATGCACTGCAGGGTGCATCGCTTTTTCTTTGTGTGAGTTTAAGAGACAGTGAAAACGCCCGATACAAAAATCAAACTTGTAGTCGGTTTGGGCAACCCCGGCATCGACTATGCACATACTCGACACAATGCCGGCCAAGATTTTGTTGAATATCTTGCAAGAGAATTCTCAGCAAACCTGAGCCCCGACTCCAAATTTTTTGGCTTGGCAGATCGCATCACTGTTGATGGAAGAGACTTACGTTTATTAATTCCCACCACTTTTATGAATCTTAGCGGCAAGTCAGTAGCCGCACTCGCGAACTTTTTTAAAATTGAACCAGAAGAGATACTCGTCGTTCACGATGAGCTAGATCTATCACCGGGCATCATTAAATTGAAAATAGGTGGTGGACATGGCGGCCACAATGGGCTCCGCGATATCATAAATGCATTGGGAAACAATAAAAATTTTGGTCGTCTGCGTATTGGTATTGGTCATCCGGGCAGCGCTAAACAAGTCAGTAATTACGTTTTAAAAAAAGCACCCAGTGAAGAGCAAACTTTAATTGAAGATGCGATTCAGTCTGCACTCCCACAAATCAAAACTTTGGTAAAAGGTGAATGGGAAGCGGCGATGCGGGATTTACATAGCAAATAAAAGAGACAACAAATATGGGTTTCAATTGCGGAATTGTCGGTTTACCGAATGTGGGGAAATCCACGCTGTTTAATGCTTTGACTCAAGCAGGTATCGACGCAGAAAACTTTCCGTTCTGCACCATCGATCCAAATTCTGGTGTTGTGGCTGTGCCAGATCCTCGGCAAGACAAAATCGCGGCCATCGTAAATCCTCAGCGCATCGTGCCCACCACCATGGAATTTGTTGATATTGCAGGTTTAGTAGCAGGTGCTTCCAAAGGCGAAGGATTGGGAAATAAGTTTCTCGCAAATATTCGCGAGACCGATGCGATTGCCCATGTTGTCCGATGTTTTGATGATCCAAATGTGATTCATGTTGAAGGCAGGGTTGATCCTCGAGCTGATATTGAAACCATTAATACCGAGTTAGCTCTGGCAGATTTAGAGACAGTAGAAAAAGCCTTACAGCGTTACAGTAAGGCAGCAAAGGGTCAGGACAAACACGCCATGCTTATGAAAGGTTTGTTGGAAAATATTCTTCCGCATTTAGATGAAGCAAAACCTTTGCGTTCTTTTGGCTTAAATGAGAATGAACTGAATGCTTTAAAAGAACTCAGTTTACTCACACTGAAACCCACCATGTACATTGCCAATGTTGAAGAAGATGGTTTCTCCAATAACGTCATGCTCGATCTTGTTGAAGAAATTGCGGAAGAAGAAAATGCTGTGGTGGTACCCGTTTGCAATAAAATTGAAGCAGAAATTGCCGAATTGGAAGACGATGAAAAGTCCGAGTTTTTGGAAGAACTTGGACTTGAAGAACCGGGCCTCAACCGTGTGATACGCGCCGGTTATGAATTATTGAATTTACACACCTATTTCACTGCAGGTGTTAAAGAAGTGCGCGCCTGGACGATTCCTGTTGGCGCCAGTGCTCCACAAGCAGCAGGTAAAATTCATACCGACTTTGAAAAGGGCTTTATTCGAGCGGAAGTCATCGCCTATCAGGACTATATCCAATATCAGGGTGAGCACGGGGCAAAGGAAGCAGGCAAGTGGCGACTTGAAGGCAAGGACTATATTGTGAAAGACGGCGACGTCATCCACTTCCGATTCAACGTTTAAGTTCAGGCAGGGTAAATATTTAACTGCCATTTTTCATAGCATGGCAGCCTTGACTTTAAATGGGCGACTAGTGAAAATAGCCGCCCTCAAATTGGGGCCGTGGCAAGGTAGCTCAGCTGGTTAGAGCGCAGCACTCATAATGCTGAGGTCGGGAGTTCAAGTCTCCCCCTTGCTACCATTTTTATACTGAAGGCCTCCAGCCTGAGCCTTTGAAGACTTTAGTCGTCTCACACAGACCATTTTCAGTCCTTGTTTCAAAGCATCATTCGCTTGAATTTCATATTTTACCCTATAATCCCTACGTTAATTTTCTATCGAGGATCAATCATTGAATCTGCAATCTGCATCAAAAGAAGAGCTTATTTCCTGGGAAAAATCGCTGAGTGCCGACTTTGAAAAGGCAAAAAGTGCGAATCTAAACCTCGATCTCACGCGCGGCAAACCCTCGTCCGAGCAATTAAGTTTATCAAATGATTTGGATGGCATACTCAATGGTGATTACCAGTCAACTGACGGAGTTGACACCAGAAACTACGGTGGACTTGAAGGCCTACCTGAAGCACGCGAACTCGGCTCTCAGATTCTTGGCGTACCAGCAAACAAGGTGTTTGCTGCTGGCAATTCCAGTTTAACGCTGATGCACCAAACAGCGCTTATAGGCGCCTATTTTGGCCTTCGGGGTGAAAGTTCAGCCTGGCACAACCATGGCCCCATGAAATTTATTTGCCCAGTTCCCGGTTATGACAGACATTTTTCTGTTTGCGAACACTTGGGCATCGAAATGGTGACCGCTCCCATGACCTCAGTCGGCCCGGATATGGATGCCGTAGAAGAACTTGTGCGCAATGATGAAAGCATTTGTGGAATGTGGTGTGTACCAAAATATTCCAACCCTACTGGCGTTGTTTACAGTGAAAACACCGTGGATCGCATCGCCAATTTAGGCAGACTTGCAAGCAAGAATTTTCGAATATTTTGGGATAACGCCTATGCGGTGCACGACCTTGTCGACAACCCACCCGAGTTAGCGAATATCTACGAGGCTTGCTTAAAAGCCGGTACTGAAGACAGCGTCATTCAATTTGCCTCTACTTCAAAAATCACCTTCGCTGGCGCGGGTATTTCTTTTATCGCCGCGAGCGATGCCAATTTGGACGGCATCAAAAAAGCTTTGAGTTTTATGACTATTGGCCCTGACAAAGTTAATCAGCTCAGGCACGTGCGTTTTTTTAAGCAGCCAGATGCCCTGCAAGCACACATGAAAAAGCATGCAGCCATCATCAAACCGCGCTTTACTTGTGTATTAACACATTTACAAAAGGCATTTTCCGAAAACGGTTTGGGCAAATGGGAGAGTCCCGAAGGAGGGTATTTCATATCCTTTGATACATTACCGGGATTAGCGAAAGAGGTTGTCCGCATGGCGGGCGAAGCGGGTGTAAAACTAACGCCCGCCGGTGCAACTTATCCTTATGGCAAGGATCCCAATGATTGCAACATTCGCATCGCCCCAACTGTACCCACCGTTGAGCAAGTAGACGCGGCAATGGCGGTATTTGTGCTTTGCGTCAAACTTGCCTCGGTCAGACAGGCGAAAAGCAAAAAATAGGTTAATGAAGTAAGGGGTATTATTTTTGAATCTTGGTGTAAGTTATTTCAACAAATGTTTAGTTTTACTTTATTTATTAGCGTTTGCGGGTTTCATTCAAACCGCAAACGCCAACGCGCTTGAAGCAACTCTAAAAAATGCCCCATCGAATGACCAGATAAGATATTACCGCAAGGGAATGTCGAGCGGGATGCAGGCTTACAATGAAGCGCTGATTCTCTTAGCCCTCGAAAAATCTCGCACCTGGTTTGGCGATTATTCAATAGAATATTTTGAAGAAAAGCTCACGCCTCAACGCGCACGTGTTGAAACAGAACTTAACCGCGCCATCAATGTAAACATAGCAGGTTCCTGGGTCGGCCCCTACGCCGACAGAGATAAAATCTTTTCTTTTTGTCATTCACATTATCAAAACTTGATGGGCTTACGAGCCCTCATTATTCGCAAAGAAGATCTTGAAGCTTTTTCAAAGATCACGAATCTTAAATCTTTTAAAGCCTTTCGATTAGTTCAGGATAAAGACTGGCCAGATGGCGGCATTATTCAAGACAATGGATTTGAAATTATCAGATTTTCAGGCATGGATAATTTACTTCGCACCCTTTCGAATAAGCGTGTAGATTATTTGCCAGTCAGCGTGCTTGAAGCAGGTCGTTTACTTTCTACTTATTCCGAATATAAAGATCTCAGTATTTCACAGGATATTCTTATTTTTTATCCTCATCCCGGTTGTGTCTACGTCAGCAAACACACACCTCAAATTGCCGACCGGCTCAAAAAAGGCTTGGAAATAGCGAGCAACGATGGAAGTCTTGACGCTTTGTTTACAGAATTTTTCGGTGACACTGAAAAGTTTTTAAGATCAAGAAAAAAACTGACTTTTATTTTGCAAAACCCAACACTCAGTCAATCCGAAAATCAAATAATTACAGAAGCATTTCTTGAGCTTCATGGTGATTACATTCAGCCCTATTTTGTGAAATTAAGAGAGTAGAAACTTTGAGAGTGCGCGGGAAACCATTTCTGGTTTTTCAGCGTGCAACCAATGCCGCGTTCCCTGGATAATTTTCATTTGTGCCTTAGGAAATCTTGAAATAACCGCTGGTTTATATTCATCTTTAATATAATTTGAATGCTCACCTTTTAAAAACAAAACGGGCCCATCATAATTGCCATCCCTATTTGCTTCCAATATTTTCATGTAGTCTCGATGCAAAACCTTCAGGTTCATCCGCCATGCAAAACGACCAACCTGATCCCTAATGAGATTTTTTAGCAGGAAACTTCGCAAGGTACTGTCGTGCAGATAGTTTGCGAGCATCTCGTCGGCCTCCTCCCGCGAATTCAACTGTTCAGGATCAATTGCTAACAATCCAGCAAATACATCATCATGGTTGGATTGATAAGCGACTGGAGCAATGTCAATGACTGCCAACTTTTCAATTCTTTCGGGCTGAGCAAGCGCAATTTCCATGGCGGTTTTACCCCCCAAAGAATGTCCCACCAAGCTCACATTTTCGAGTTTCTGTTGATCCATCCACGTCACCACAGAATCGGCAAGCGATTCCAGACTAATATGATCGTCGTGAGGTGAGCGCCCGTGATTGGGCAAATCCAGAGAATAGGTCTGAAATTTTTCAGAAAGCGGGCGGGCAATCATGCCCAGGTTTTCCAGCGATCCAAAAAGCCCATGCAAGAGCAAAAGGGCTTTACCCTCTCCAGCCTGCTTAAAAAATAAATTCATTACTCAGTAGGCGTTTTTGGAGTTGGGACTGGAAATGGAAAATGAGCGATTTTCTCACCGGACTTAAGGTCCGTAACTTTTAAGGTGCCCTCTTTTTCTACTTCGTCAATGCGGACCACACTGTGCATCGGAATATAGGAGCGTTTTACACCGGCAAATTCTCCCTTGAGTTTTTCTTCGCCTGGGTCAACAACCAATTGGGTTTTCTCCCCGAAAACAAACTCTTCAACTTCAATAAAACCGTACATGTCACTTTGGTAGATGGCACGGGCGTAGATCTCGTAGACCTGATTCTGGTTATAAAAAATAACCTTGTATATGGGGGTAGTATTCATGCATTGACTTCAAAAACCATTGAAGCTCCCATTATGTGGCCAGATTAGTGAATTTCAAGCTGTCTTATTCAACTGAAAGGCCTGTATATACTATAGGAAAGGGCTGACGCTACCGCTATAATGCGCGCTCTTTTTTTGAGCAGTCCCAAAACAACCATGAGCACAAACCCGGACCAAGCACCTAAAAAACTGTTCATTCAGACCCACGGTTGTCAGATGAATGAATACGACTCCGCACGCATGCGTGATTTGCTTGGGGTTTCACACGATATGGTGGCAACGGATAACCCCGAGGAAGCCGATGTACTGCTTGTGAACACCTGCTCTATCAGAGAAAAAGCCCAGGAAAAGCTCTTTCATCAACTCGGCCGCTGGAAGCAACTAAAAGAAAAAAACCCGAACATTGTGATCGGCGTAGGCGGCTGTGTCGCCAGTCAGGAAGGCGAAGCCATTTCCAAACGGGCACCCTTTGTTGACCTTATCTTTGGACCTCAAACCCTGCATCGCCTGCCTGAATTAATGGAAAGTCGCCAGGAAACGGGAGCAGTAGTGGTTGATATCAGTTTCCCGGAGATTGAAAAATTCGACAAATTACCAGAACCCGAAGCTGATGGTGTCAGTGCTTTTGTGTCAATTATGGAAGGCTGCTCCAAGTACTGCACCTTTTGCGTGGTTCCCTACACACGCGGTGAAGAAGTAAGCAGGCCAATGGCTGATGTACTGCGCGAAGTTGCACTTCTCGCCAATCAAGGTGTACGCGAAGTCAATCTGCTTGGACAAAATGTTAACGCCTACCGCGGCGAAGGTCCTGACGGCATCGTTGATCTCGCTGAGTTAATTACCCTGGTGGCTCAAATAGAGGGTATCGATCGTATCCGTTTTACTACCTCCCACCCGGTGGAATTCAGTGACTCGCTGATTGAGGTTTATGCTGAAGTACCTGAGTTAGTCAGCCATTTACACTTGCCTGTTCAGAGCGGTTCAGATCGAATCCTGAGCGCAATGAAACGCGGTCATACATGCCTGGAATACAAATCCAAATTACGCCGTATTCGTCAGTTGCGCCCCGATATCTCCTTTTCTTCGGACTTTATTATTGGTTTTCCAGGTGAAACAGAGGCCGATTTTGCCGCCACTATGAAACTCATTGAAGATATCGGATTTGATCACAGCTTCAGTTTTATCTATAGCCCACGCCCGGGCACCCCGGCAGCCGACCTACCGGACCTGACTGAAGCCTCGGTAAAAAAACAGCGCTTGCAGCTCTTGCAACAGCGAATCGTGCAACACGCCATGGAAATAAGTCGGCGAATGGTGGGGAGCACACAAAGGGTACTAGTGAGTGGATACAGCAAAAAGGATCCCGGTCAGCTCAGTGGAAGAACTGAAAATAACCGCGTAGTAAATTTTAGATGTGACCAAGCCGAATTGATCGGGAAGTTCGCCGATATTTTAATAGAAGAAGCCTTGCCCAATTCACTCCGAGGGCGCCTGACAGGCTCGGAAATAAGCGGTTTTAGTAACAACAACGCCCAGCAATCTCCCGTGGCGGCCCAACGTTAAATTTCACGGGAAAGACGCTTTCACCCTTCATGTGAATCAGTTAGTCTTACCCGATGACCCAAATAGAGAGACCTCTTTAGCATTTGAATACACAACCCCCCGTTCTTACCGGCGAATTGGCTCTCGAGCCTCACGATGCACGCCGCCTGGCCGTACTTGGTGGCCAGTTTGGCAACCATTTCAAACAAATCGAACGCGCCTTCAAAGTTGAAATTCATAACCGTGGAAATACCTTCAGTCTCCACGGTGACGCTTCAGCCATCGAGGCTGCCACACGCGTTTTAGAACAACTTTATGCCGATACCTCTGAGGGCAAGGAAATTGCCCCGGATGATGTGCATTTGGCGATTCAGGAAAACAACAGCATGCAAGGTTCTCGATCCAGTGAAATTGATTCGGCCATTGATGTCGCCAGTATCATTCGCACTAAAAAAATCACAGTCAAACCTCGTGGTGCAAACCAACAACAATATGTTTTGCAGGTTCGTACTCACGACATCAATTTTGGTATTGGTCCTGCGGGAACCGGGAAAACCTATCTTGCCGTAGCCTGCGCTGTAGAAGCGCTTCTGAAAGAAGAAATTGAACGCATATTGTTGGTGCGACCGGCGGTGGAAGCGGGCGAAAAATTGGGATTTTTGCCAGGGGATTTAAGCCAAAAAGTCGACCCCTATCTACGACCACTTTACGATGCGCTCTATGAAATGCTGGGCTTTGAAAGTGTTGGAAAACTGATTGAAAGAAACATTATTGAAGTCGCTCCCCTCGCTTACATGCGCGGCCGTACACTCAACAATTCCTTTGTTATTTTGGATGAAGCACAAAATACAACGCGAGAACAAATGAAAATGTTTCTAACGCGTATTGGCTTTGGCAGCACTGCAGTAATCACGGGCGATCCCTCACAAATTGATTTGCCACGTGGCCAAGCGTCTGGCTTGAAACACGCAGCAAACATTTTGGAAAATGTTGAGGGAATCAGTTTCACTCATTTTCGTGCTCAAGATGTTGTGCGGCATGCAATCGTACAGAAAATTGTCGAAGCCTATGATCGTGCCGAAAGCGCCCAACGCGAACGAGAAAACTCTAATTCTGATAATCAAGAGAATTCCAGGAATTAAAATTGGCAAGCCTGGATATACAAATTGCCTGTCAGAATCTCTCTGTGCCAGCAAAAGAAGAATTGCTGACATGGATCGAAGCCGCATTGCAACACAAAAATAAAAACAAAAATGTGAGCTTGCGTATTGTTGACAGAAAAGAAATGCAACAACTCAATGCACAATACCGGAACAAAGATAAGCCCACGAACGTTTTATCTTTTTCCTGTGACTTACCTGATGATGTTGATGATCCACTTTTGGGCGATATCGTGATTTGTGGCCCCGTAATAGAGCAAGAAGCCAAGGAACAAAAAAAACAAGTCAAAGCGCATTGGGCGCATTTATTGGTCCATGGCACGCTACATTTACAAGGCTATGATCATGTAAACGCAAGTGAAGCATCTCTTATGGAAGGCTTGGAAACTGACATATTAGTCAACCTTGGATTTCCAGAACCCTATGAATATGCCAAAAAGATTATATAAAATTACACCAAACACATTGGAGTACAATTAACTCATGTCTGAAGATCCTTCGAGTAGCTCTTCCAATCAGGAAACCAAAAGCCGATCGCGCTCCTGGTTGGAAAAAATGTTTAATGGTTTTGCCAACGAACCAAAGTCGCGAGAAGAACTTCTCGATATTATTCAAGGCGCCGTCAATAACAAAGTTGTAGATCAGGAAGCGCTAAGTATTATCGAGGGCGCACTTGATGTTGCCCACCAGCAAGTGCGTGAAATCATGATCCCTCGCTCTCAAATGGTACTGGTCAAGGAAAATGAGACGCCGCAAGAGTTTCTCCCTCATATCATCGAATCAGGTCATTCCCGCTTTCCGGTTATTGGCGAAAACAGTGATGATGTAAAAGGGATATTGCTTGCGAAAGATCTTCTGCCCTTAATTATTAACGGGCCCGATAATTTCAAACTGGAAACTATATTACGACCCGCAAATATCATCCCTGAGAGCAAACGCCTCAACGTGCTGCTGAAGGAATTTCGTGAAATGCGTTATCACATGGCGCTGGTGATTGATGAGTACGGTGGCATTTCAGGTCTTGTGACGATCGAAGACATACTCGAGGAAATCGTTGGGGAAATCGAGGACGAAACTGATGAAGATAATGAAGATTTTATTCGTCAAGTCAGTGAAAATGACTACATCCTTAAAGCACTGACTCCAATAGAAGATTTTAACGATCATTTCGGAACGAATTTTAGTGACGAAGAATTTGACACCATCGGTGGCATTGTTACTCAAGCTTTTGGCCATATGCCAGGTCGCAACGAAAAAGTCGATATCGACGCATTTTCATTTAGAGTTTTATATTCCGATAGTCGCCAAGTACATTTACTTCGACTTAGTAAACTCAGTTAAGTATGCGCGCCTGGCTGCAAAGGCATTTTTACTCCAAAAGTTGGCAAGCTGATCTTGCTGCAGCTTTTTCTGGAATTATTTTACCCCTAGCCCTTTCTCCACTTTCTATTTGGCCTTGCAGTTTGATTGCGCCCACAATATTGTATATTTGTTTACAAAACGCTACTCGTGCGCGCTGCTTTTTCCGAAGCTTTCTTTTCGGCCTTGGGATGTATGGCGTTGGCGCTTCGTGGGTATTTCGTAGTATTTTTGATTTTGGCTTTGCGAATCTTGGTCTCGCTATTATATTAACGGCGCTATTTGTTTGTGGCTTAGCTCTGGTTTTCGCTTTTCCTTTCTATCTATATGCCCGATTT
The DNA here is from genome assembly GCA_050299435.1 of Cellvibrionaceae bacterium. Taxonomy (GTDB): domain Bacteria; phylum Pseudomonadota; class Gammaproteobacteria; order Pseudomonadales; family Cellvibrionaceae; genus 1162T-S-0a-05. The sequence continues at coordinate 28,566 of JBNKVX010000013.1, forward strand.
TTATCTAAAAATCATCGCTCCCCCTGGCTTCAGCTCACCGCCTTTTGTGCAGTGTGGGTTTTGGGCGAATGGAGTCGCTCCTGGTTTTTAACCGGCTTTCCCTGGCTGTATGTCGGTTACGCACATATTGATACCGGGCGCGCTGGTTGGGCACCCATAGGTGGCGTATTTCTCTTAAGCTTTTTGTCAGTTTTTAGCGGTCTTATTGCCTTACAGATTTTTAAATTAATCATGCAAAACTCACTTCAATTGACCAGAATAAAATTAGCCAAGTGTGGATTTGTGATTATTGCGATTTGGGTTTTAGGATTTATTTTCAACACGATTTCATGGACAAAGGTCAGTGAGGATCAAGGTTTACGTGTAGCCCTTGTTCAACCCAACATTCCGCAACCCTATAAGTGGCAACCTTATTATTTCCCGTACATTATGCAAACCATGAGAGACCTCTCAAGCGATGCTTGGTCTCAAGTTGACTTAATGTTATGGCCAGAAAATGCCGTACCCTTGTTTTATCATGAAGCCGACCAGTTTCTCGGCGAAATGACATTGAGAGCGAATGCAAACAATACCGCTCTCATCACAGGTATTCTCTATGATGATGAAAAACCACGCACCTGGTTTAACAGTGTTATCGGCGTAGGCGCTGCGGAAGGCACCTATTTTAAACAGCGCTTGGTGCCCTTTGGCGAATATGTTCCTATGGAAGATTTGCTAAGAGGCACTTTGCGTTTTTTTGATCTCCCGCATTCTTTGATCGCGGCCGGGCCAAAGGGACAGGCACCTTTAAAGATTGGCGAACACGAAATTGCCGCCTCTATTTGCTATGAAGTTGTCTACCCAGATCTTGTCGCAGCCTATGCCAAGTCTGCCTCACTTTTAATTACCATTAGTAATGACGCATGGTTTGGAGATTCCATAGGCCCATTGCAGCATTTTCAAATGTCGCAAATGCGCGCCCTGGAAAATCAAAAATACCTGCTTAGAGCAACCAATACAGGTGTAAGCGGCATTGTTTCAGATCGCGGACAAGTGCTTGCGCGTTTACCCCAATTTGAACAGGGAACATTAATAGGCGAGGTGAATCTAAAAGTCGGCAGAACACCATTCTCGCTTTGGAAATCCTGGCCAATCGTGCTAATTTGCGCAGCCTTGCTTTTTATCGATTTATTAATAAGTCGCAAGGCTAAGCAGCAAGAAAATGACAATACTGAATACCAACCCTAGGCAAGACTCATTAATGATACCTCGTTTCCACATTTATTTACGCTTTAAAACTTTCTTTATCATTTTGCTTTTATTAGTTGCATCTTGCTCGTCCACACGTATTGCCTATGGTTTTTTAGATTGGGCAATGGGGTGGCAAATTGGTAAATATGTAGATTTGAACTCCGAACAAGACCACTTTGCAAAAACCAAAATTGACGAATTTCATGCCTGGCACCGAAAAACTCAATTACCCGTGTATGCCGAATATATAACGGGGTTAAAAAAACGTTTACTTTCTGGCGAAGTCACCGGCCAACAAATTCATGATGAAACCGATCAAATACAAATATATTTAGACCTGTGTATTGAAAAGCTTTTGCCTGCTCTGGCTGAGCTCTCTAGTACGTTTAGTGACAAGCAAGCGGAGGAAATACAAAAAAACCTGAAAGAGGAACGAGAAAAGTATAAGAAAAAATATGTTGATGTAGACGAGAATAAAACCTTTAAGTTGCGTGAAAAAGAACTCAACAAACATTTAAAACGATTAATTGGCTCACTCAACGACAAACAGAAAAAGTGGCTAAGAGAATGGTCTCGCTCACTTCAGCCCTATGAAAAACTCACCCTGGACCAACAAAAAGAATGGGCAAAGCGCGCCGATGAGGCTTTGAAAGCTCGCGATGATAAAGCAAAATTAGAAGAGCAACTTAAAGCGCTCATGTTTTATCATTCCGAAAACTGGGGGGAAGACGCGGAGCTTTTGCTGGACATCAATCAGGAGCTTACTTACAATTTTATTGCACGTGTTTTTAACAATCTGGACGATAAGCAAAAAAAACACCTTGCGGACACCCTGGATAATTATGTCAAAGATTTTACGGCCTTGACCAAGGTCGATAAGAAATAGTGATATTTATTTTTGACGCAGCCAAGCTTCCAGTAATTCTTCATTCCAACTGCGAATAACCGCTAATCCTTCGTTAACGATTGCCCAATAAACATCAATGAGCTCAGTTGCTAATTTAAAGAGCTGGTGACTGTTAGTTTTAATTGTTCCGCCACCAAGCACATCGTTTTCGACAATTTCTAGCAAATAAATTAATTTTAGTTCAACCGCTTTGATTTCAGGCAAACTGACTATCGCGCCTTCCAGCAACTCACGCAAACGATCTGATTGATGTCGCAGTCGTTCATTTTGTTGTTTGGCACATTGCAAAACATAACGCAACTTTCTGTCGTGATGATACTCAAGCTCTCCGGACGCAGCGATAAAGGTGGAAAGTCCACGCACTTTTGCCAAGTGCTCGACCATTTCAGGCAACTCCCGTGCAACAAAATTCAGTAATTCGATTTGTTTAAAGACTTGAGGATAGGCAATGGAATCAGCAGTACCTACCCCTTCAAAGGGTTGCTCCAGTAGTTTCGCCAAACCATAAACCAGATTTTGTAGCTGCTCGATTAAATGTGAGTGCAGCTCAAAATTATCGCTGAGCTTATCGTCTTGCCAATCCTGGCGGATGGTTTGCCAGGAAAAGACAACGCTCAGCTCCTGCTGCCCACTTATCAAGCCCTCGGTTCGCTTGATGAAGGCCTGAAAGGTAGAAATTCGCCGGTCGATTTGCAATTGTAAGCGAGTAAATTCTTCACGGAATCCCGCGCTACCACCAATGAGCCCCATGGTAATTCCGCGATGTTTTTGCACTGCTTTGATTAATTGGTTTATCTGAAATATCAAGCTGAGTACGTCATTTCTCACACGATACTCTTCACAGGCTTTATCAAATGGTCGTGTATCTTCAAATGGGAATAGCGCTTTAGAAAGTGGTTTTGTTGACTGATTCATTAAACTGGCTTCGTCTTGCTTAAGTTGTACATTTCAACCTTTGCTCACTGCAAGCTATATACCGGCTTTGACGATTTGCTGGGTATTTATCTAAAATCCTGTACATAAGCGTGCATAATAGACCAGTTAACTCGCCCAATTAATGCAGGAGCACAGATTATGATCACCATTTCGAGAATTTTATACTTGCTTTGCACCATTATGGTTCTTGTATCGCCTATTTCTTGGGCAGACCCCGTAAGTAGGGCCGCTCCCGACGCCGAAGTGAGCATCATTCAGCCCAAAGATGGAGACACAGTGAATAGCCCAGTTAAAGTCGTTTTTGGTGTAAAAGGTATGACTGTAATGCCCGCAGGTATCGCCCACCCCCGAAGTGGTCATCATCATCTGCTTGTGGATGTAAAGGACTTACCCGATCTGAGCCAACCAATTCCCTCCGACAGCCAACATCTGCACTTTGGCAAGGGCCAAAAAGAAACTGTTTTGGAATTAAGTCCAGGCGTGCACACTTTACAGCTCTTACTGGGAGATCACCTCCATCGACCTCACGACAAGCCCGTCCTCTCAGAAAAAATAAGCATCACAGTCAAAGAGAGCAAAAAGGGCGAATAAAAACTAAATAGTTTTAAGTAGCTTATCAAGTGTATCCAAACCGATAGGTTTGTAAATGTAGCCGTCCATGCCGGCTTCTTTCGATTTTTCTAAATGTTTCTCCATTGCGTGAGCACTCAATGCATGAATATTCACGTGCTCACCATTGGACCGCTTGTAATCTAATTCACGGATTTTCTTGGAAGCCTCCCAACCATCCATTTCGGGCATTTCACAATCCATTAAAATCAAATCAAAAGGCGACTGAATATTTCTTTTACATTCTTCGACCGCCAACAAGCCATTTTCAACAACAATAGGTTCAACACCCAACTTATTAAGCAGCCCCTTTATTACCATTTGATTTACCACGTTATCTTCTGCAACAAGAACGTGAAGGTCAGTGTACTGATTTACTCCTTTTTTAAACTTACTACTTTCAATTTTTTGTGCGGTTCGCGCAATCTTGCTCAGTGTTGACCGCAACTCAGAATTGGAAATTGGCTTTTCCACAAAAATGTCGATATTGCCTTCTTTTAACTGTTCTTTTGAATCGATACCTTTTACAGCGCTTACTAACATGACTCTTGGCATCTTATCGCCGTGAATTTCTTTCAGTTGTTTGCAAAGCAAAATGCCATTTAAATCAGGAAGCGCAATGTCAACGATTGCAATATCAAAAGGTGTTTTGTCATGAAAGGATTTAGCAATGATATTTTTTGCTTGTTCCGCCATCGAAACAGTTTGCACCTTCATCCCCCAGCCTTCTGCCACTTCCTGAACTACGGTCCCAAAAGCTTCATGATCATCCACGACTAATAGTCTTTTTCCAACCAATATCTGAGTATCTTCTTCTTCGAGCACCTGAATCTCCTGCTCTTCACAGTGCTCAAAAGGTACATCCAACTCAAAAGTTGAACCTTCTCCAACCACACTCTTAACTCGAATATCCCCTTTCATCAATTCAGCAAGTTGCTTGGAAATAGTTAGTCCAAGTCCTGTACCCCCGTATTTTCTAGTAGTCGACTTATCTGCCTGACTGAACGGCTTAAACAAACGATTTAAATGAGTTTCATCAATTCCAATCCCGGTATCACTGACAGAAAACCTCACGAGGGATTGATTACCTCCTAAGTCTCTTATTTTTTCTACCCGTATTACAACCTCACCTTCGTGGGTAAATTTAAATGCGTTGGCGACAAGATTATTCAAGATTTGTTTAATTCTCATCGCATCGCCCTTAACCCAATGTGGACAGGAAGAATGGAAAACTGGAATCAGCGCCACGCCCGTCTCACGGGATTTAAAAGAAAACATATTGGCGCAATCGTCAATGATTTTCTCAAGATTAATATCACGTATCTCCAGCTCAATTTTGCCGGCCTCAATTTTCAGCTGATCCAGAATACTATTAATAATTTCAATCAAGGATTCGCCTGAGTTTTGTATGATATTAATATATTTTTTCTGCTGCTCATCAAGTGGCGTATCCGCCAACAATTGAACCATTCCTAAAACACCATTCATCGGTGTACGGATTTCATGGCTCATATTTGCCAGAAAATCTGATTTTGCCTGGGACATTTTTTCTAACTGCTTTGTTCTCTGGGCAACCTTTTCTTCCAATAACATTTGATAATCTGTTAAGGCTTCTTCCTTTTGTCGCAACGCATCTTTCATTACCTTAAAAGTGTTCAGTGCAACACCTACTTCGTCCTTGCGTGTCAAAAGTTCTTCATCCAACTCTATGTCGTAGCTGTAATTTCCTGACTTGGGAATCAATCTACGCATCACTTCCGACAAATGCTCCATCGGACGGCCAATCATTGCTCGCACTGCCAGATAGAAAATCAAGCATAAAATGGTGGTTTTGACAAAGGCACTTATGATAGTGATGTAAAATGTATGTGCTGCTCGTTTAAGCACAACATTGGAGTTGGTAATAAATATCAACTCACCTAAATCTTGAGAGCCTGTAAATTCGTGCGTGTAAACCAGATCAAATCTAAAGTAATAGCGTTCAATCAGTTTATTTTTTGATGCTTCTTGTGACTGTTCAGTGGCGTTATCCTTTTTACGATTTACCAGATGCGTTGTGACATCATCAATATCCCGCAATTCAACAGAAAGCACATCCTGATTTGTACCAAGAATACCTTCTAGAGCCGAATTAACCTGAATTTCATCTAGATTCCATAAAGCTTGCAAAACAATCGGCCGAAAGGTATTCGCGACTTGATCAATTTCTTGCACCAAGCGATCTTTTTCGTTTCGGTATTCCAGGAGGAGCTGGAAAAAAGTGATGCTAATGGCAATAGTGAAATACAACCCTAAAACAACGCGCAACACGCGTCTCGCGAGAGATTGACTCGCGCGCAAGGTACTTTCCCCTACTGTACTGGCCTCACCAGTTTTAACTGGCATATTCATGCTACTGCGTCGACATTTTTTGCTAAACCCAAGTTCTTGATTTTTAATTATAGTGTCCTTTACGGTTTTTACTGCCTAAAACCAAATATGAAACTGGCGTTAAATACCATGATTGGCGCAATTAACGCATACATTCGCCCAGGATCTTAAATTTGGCACGCAAGTATATTGTCATCTGCTAGGCTTATTTCACTAACTGATCGATTTTTCAAGATTTGATTGATGACCAAGGATTTAACTTTTAGCAAATTGGGTATTGAGCCAGGGAGGCAAGTATTATTAGCACCTCAAGGGAGCGACAAGAAAGCCTGGCCTTGCCTTTATGTGGGGTGTTTGCCTGATACAGCCCTGATGATAACGGCAAATGATAGTGGCGAATTTCCGGTTTTACATGAAGGGCAAAAAATAGCGCTTAAAGTTGCGCTTCCTAAAGATATTGTGCTTTTAAGCACCACCGTTCTGTGTATCAGTGAAACACCTGTATTTATGGTCTACCTTGATTATCCCCATGAAATTCGTGCCAAGCAAATTCGCAATGCTTCCAGAATCGAAATTCAACAGCCAGCCATTGTGAGTGATTTAAAAAAACAGGCTAGCCTTTCGTCCCCCGGGAAAATTCTGGATATCAGTGTATCTGGCGCTCGAATCGAATTAGATAACTCAATCGCAAAGGTTGAAGACTATATTTCGGTAAGAACAAAATTTACTGTTAATGGCGTGCAACGTGTACTCGATTTGAAGGCAGCCGTTAAAAGTGTTTCAGCTACCAAAAAAAATACTGTTCACTACGGCGTCCAATTTGAATTTAATGACGAAGACAACTTACTTATCTTGATGGGTTTTCTCGCACAACATTCAGACAGTGGCAAAGTACAAATTATTCGTTAACACCTATCATATTTCGAATTTTCGTAAGCGTAAAAACACACACACGAAATAGACAACTATTGAAAACACCGCAGCCAGCAGTACGTTCACAACGCTTATTCCAGAAAACTCGCCTTTCACAATTTGCAGGCTAAGTTCAATCGAATCCTGTAAATACAATCCCACAAATTCTATTAGTTTAGGCTCTTGAAAAATCATAAGCTCAACAATTGTCACACCCAAAACTGGCAAAATCAGCATTAACCAGGGCGATTTTCTCGCCACCGATGACACAAAGAGAAAACTTAAATACAAAGGTATCAAAAACACACTTAACAACATTGTGGTGATCAACAGAGGAACGATGGATGCCAATCCGGAGACATAAAGGATAAACGTTCCGCCCTCCAAATTTAAGCCACTTATCGAGACACCGATATACAAAATACAGGCCGCCAGAAGAGAGGAAATCAAGCCAATCAGCAGAAAGACACCTGGAATTAATACACTGGCAGTAACAAGTTTTACAGCGACGTTTTCATACTCTGACACTGGCAACGAACGCCAAAATAAAATGCTTCGATCTTTTCTATCGGAGTAGAGGCTATCCAGAAGGTAAAAAACGCACACAACAGCGGCAAATGCGAGAAATGCGTAACCGGGTTGAAATTGGAAATCGCTGTTATTTACCAGGGAATTAAAGTCTTCAGTTAAATTAAACTCTTGACTATCAATTGTGACTGAGGTGTATAAACCAACTTCGGTGATAATGAGGTAGCTCGAATACATGGCTCCGATTTGCATCAAGCCCATTAACACCAAAGGTGTTATCCAAAGTGCCCCATTGTGTTGCAGAAATTCGCGTCTAAATAAAGCCAAATGATATCCAATCTTCATACTGTTACCTCCGCCTCACCCTCGACTTCCATTACCCGCGCCACAAAAAGGTCCGCTAGTCTAGGGGTTTTTACTTCGCCAAACTCTGAAAACTTTTCTCGATCTCCACTCGCAAACCAATAAGTGCTGCCTTCCAAACCACTTTCACAATACATGGGAGTCAAATCATTGATTATTTTTTCGTGACCACGTGCTACTTTTAATTCCAGGAAATTTTCAGCAATCTGATCAACCCTAAGATCAAGGATTATTTTCCCGTTATTAATGAAAACAATCCGCGTGAGTAAATCTTCAATTTCTTCAATTTGATGGGTTGTAATAAAAATTGTTTTATCTTTATCAAAATAGTTGTCCAGCAAATCGCGGTAGAAATTTTTCCGATATACAATATCCAAACCCAAAGTTGGTTCATCTAATACCAAAAGACTAGAATCTATCGCCATGACAAGCGCTAAATGCAACTGCGTTACCATGCCTTTTGAAAGTTGTGATACTTTTTGCTTTGGTTGAATTTTGGTTTTTTGCAAATAACTTTCAGCAACTTTTCGATCAAATCTTGGGTGAAGCTTCTCCGTCAACTCCAAACAATGGACGACTCGCATCCATCTTGGCAAAATTGCCGTATCTGCGATAAAACTTACTTCTTCCATTAATTTAGTTGCTTGGTATTGTGGGTTTTTCCCATTTACTCGAATATCCCCTTCAACTATCGACAAACCTAAAATGGCTCGCAACAAAGTTGTCTTGCCCGCACCGTTCGGCCCAAAAAATCCGATGATTTCTCCTTTATCAACTTCGAGGTCAATGTTATTTAAAGCAAGCATATCGCCATAGCGCTTACTGACTTTATTGAGTTCTACTAACATGCCGCCTCCTAACCCAACTCTTTACACAATTCGTCCACACTCACTTTCAATTCACGCAAGCGTTTTTTGAGTTCTGGCACTTCCAGGTCAAAAAACTTTTTTCTTTCCATTTCAAGCAAATTCGCTCGTGCGCCATTCAAAACAAACATACCCAATCCTCGACGCTTTTCGACGATGCCTTCATCAACCAGTTCTTGATAAGCTTTTGCAACAGTCAGATGATTGATTTGATATTCAGCCGAGACACTCCTTACAGAAGGTAAGGCTTCGCCTTCTGCATAACTGCCCGTTAACAACAAGTAAACAATCTTGTCTTTTAGCTGTTTATAAATGGGTTGGTCGTCTCGCCACATAGGCTACCTGAATACATCTCTAGCTATAGTGATATAGTTAACTATATCACTATGCTCGAAAGAAGCAAGTTTTTTTGAGTGCTGGGTGATTCAGATTTGCTTAAGCGGGTCTAGTCGGTAAGTTTTTTCAGCTTCTTCTTGGCGCTGTCCGCTTTCTCTTCTGCGGATTCAGCCACTTCCTTAGCCTCCTCGCTCACCTTATCAACAGCGTCTGAGGCTTTATCCTTCACATCCTCCAAGGCTTGTCCTGCTTTCTCCGTGCCCTCTTTCAGGGTGTCCCTGGTTTTTTCCAGGGTTTCACTCGCCTGTTCACCGACATGTTCAACTTTATCTTCCAGAGTTTTGGGCTCTTCCTCTTTAGAACAAGCATTAACAAATATTAAACCCACGGCAAGCAGTGGCATTATTAGGTTTTTCATTACATCCCCCTTAGAACATTCAACGAAAGCCCTATGCTATATGAAATCCTGAATATTTATATTGAACTCTTTCGGATCCTGGACAGAAACAATTTGTAACTCAATACTGGGTTTCGCCAAGTCGATTACTTTGGTCGTTTCATAACCCCTGGAACGCGTATTGTAAAAAGTTCTGACTGTCGGTAAGTTCGCATTCACATAATTCACTTGGATCACTGCCGCAAATCGCCCATTACTAAGCTCTACCATGGACCCAATCGGATACAGACTCATACAATTAACAAACTGGTGTACCAAGCCTTTGTCGAGGTGGGTACCTGCCATGTCCAACATAATTTTGAGCGTCTCAAGAGGAGGCTTGCCCTGGTGATACACGCGGTCAGCGGTAATCGCGTCATATATATCTACAACTGAAGCCATGCGGCTCACCATAGCAATTTTATTATCACTTAAACCTCTGGGATATCCGCTTCCGTCCAGTTTCTCATGGTGCTGAGAGCATATTGCCAAGGCAATGGGCGTAATCCCCTCAGACTTCATCAAGACCTCTTCACCGTAACGCACATGGTTTTTCATCTCCTCCCATTCTTCACCACTTAACTTTCCGGGCTTGTTCAGGATTTGCGCGGGTACTCGAATTTTTCCAATATCGTGCAATAGTGCGCCTGTTACCATTTGATGGCGCTCATCCACTTCAAAGCCCAGATAACGAGAAAACACGCTCATCAGCAAGCCAACATTAACGCTGTGCTCAAGTAGATACTGATCTTTCTCACGAATTTGGCTCAAACACAGTAATGCATTCAAATTATTGGAAACTGAGTTGTTTATCTCATCCGCAAGCTCTTCGACAGGTCCCAATTCAATGGCTTTGCCCATTTTGGCATTGCTCATCAAATTGCTAACTAATGAGCGAGCCTCTCGATATATTGACTGCGCACTTTCTCTCTCCTCTTCCAGCTTAATTTTCGGTTTCAGTTGCTCGGGAGGTAAAGGGATAGGCAATGCAAAGGGGGACGATTTGCCTTTTGAGGGATCGATATAAAGTTCTTCAATGCCTGAAGCTTGAAGTTTTTGCAAAGTAGACTCACGAGATATAAGGCCGCGTGCGTTTAAGCCGCACTCTTTAAGACCCGGCGTTTTGTCGGAAACGAACATCCCGATCTTCGCCGTGGTGATACTGATTCGTTGCAAATCCGACATAAATTAAGCCGCAATCCGGGGTGTCTCCCCCAAGTATAGAAGCCCTAAATTTATTGCAACCGTTTACAGTAAATATGTCGTAAACAACCGTTTTATTTTTCTTAATTTGCTAAACATAAAGATCGCTCAAATCCTCCACATACCAAGGTCTGGAAGGCCGCTTTTTACTCGTCGAATTCATTTACACAATGGGTCTTTTACATGCCAACGCTTGTCTTAACTTACTGTTTTTATTATATAAATTAGTTATGGCATCAAGATTGCTTATAAATTCGAACAGTGGAATACGCTTTTACAAGAAGGAACCTTTCCGAGGATTTAAACAAATGAACACTTTTAAACTAATTGCGGCAACTTTAATCACGACAGGCTTCGCGCATTTCGCGTCGGCTGCGGTCATTGATTTTGAAGATTACAACGCCGGGACCATTATCGATAACGAATACGAAGACACCCTGGGTGTCACTATCAATGGTGTCAATGTTGCTAAAAGACGATCAAATTTAGCAGTGGTATTTGATACCGATAACCCCACCGGTGGTGATTATGATTTGGGCGCTCCGTTTTTTAACAATGCCGATCTCGGTATGCTCAGCCCAGGCAATGTATTAATTATTCACGAAAACCCACGCTCTTGTTATTACCAATTATTCTGCTTTAACCCTGATGATGAAGGGAGCCGACCTGCAGGATATTTCGATATTGATTTCGGTGATGCCGTCACCTTGAACAGCATTGATTTCTTCGATATCGAAACAGAAGAAAATGGGAATACCATGAATAACTTAATTTCTCTCTTTGATATTAACGGAGATGAAATTTTCCCCAACACGTTTCATACCCCCGGAACAGGCGGAGACAACATGTGGGCTCGTCTTGACTTTGATGTCGTTGGCGTAACTTCAATGCGAATCAAGTTGCATGGATCAGGCGCAATCGACAACATCAACTTCAGTCGCGTGCCAGAGCCTCCCACCTTGCTTCTCTTGATCGCTGGTATTTTGGGATTAGGCTTTATTCGTAACAGAAGCAAATCCTGATTTATAAGGAAACCGAAAAACGCCGCTTAACGCGGCGTTTTTTTTACCTGTACACTGGCAAGCCAAACAGTTATTGATAATAATTATCATTAGTACTATCATATAACGCCAATTCATAGCTGTTTCGCGATGTTCCGGATTACCGCCCTCCTGTTTAGCCTGTTCATACTGCAAAGTGCCTTTGCAGACGAAGTGCTATTAGAAAATGATCAGTTTTTAAAAGTGGCTTTTTCAAACCTGAGCTCAACACCCAAGATGAACTCCCTGTGGGTTAACAAAGCGTTGAAGCAATCTTTACGATCAGAGTTCAATTATGATGTGCGAGGCATCAGGATTCGTTACTGGACTGCAGAAAAAAGAACCGCCTGGATTCTTGAAGAAATTGGTAAGGAACGTCCAATTACAATCGGCGTTGTAGTTGATAACGACTGTATCTCGCAAGTTTATATTTTGGTTTACAGAGAATCACGCGGAGGAGAAGTTCGCCAGCGCTCTTTTACTGATCAGTTTCGAGGAGTAAAACTCATTGAGCACAATTCATCCTTCACGCTGAATCAACACATCGACGGGATTACCGGAGCAACACTCTCTGTGCACGCCGTCAAAAAAATCGCTAAACTTGCGCTCTTTCTACATACCCACGTTACACAGCCAATTAATGAGCCGCAATAAAATTCGCAAAACCCTTAACAAATGGCATGGTCGCCTAGGTTTACTGGCAAGCCTTTTTGTCTTGCTCTTGTCCATAACCGGGGTTTTAATAAACCATGCTCACAACTTGAAACTAGACAAGTCCTCAGTCAGTCAAGCCTGGATACTCAATCTCTATCATCTTGAAGCTCCTAAAATAAAAGCCAGCGCTGTAAGAAACGCCTGGATTGTTTGGCAGAACAATGAGCTGTACTACAACGATCAACAGTTATCGCAATGTGGAGGCGATTTCAGAGGGGCCATTGCCCTGGAAAATCACTGGATCGCGGCTTGCGAATTCGATTTATTAATTTTTTCCTACGAGCAGGAATTACTTGAACGGATTAGCCAATATATCAATCTGCAATACCCCATCGATATGCTCGGTAATTGTGGGGGAAGTTTATGCTATCAATCCATGGAAAAAATTTATCAAGTCGACATGGATTCACTTGAGAATAAAAAGGTAAATGCATCCTTGGCAAAACCAATCTGGTCCAAAATAGAATTGCCACCATCAAAAGTGCTTCGTGACGTACAGTCTCAATTTGTTGGTGATATAACCTGGGAGCGCGTCATCCTGGATATCCACGCCGGGCGTTTTCTCGGAAAAATCGGCCCCTATTTTATGGATTTCATTGCACTTCTTTTTATCGTTTTGGCAACAAGTGGCTTGTGGGTATGGGCTAAGCGGGGAAAAAGGAAAACCAAAACAAAATAGCACTATTCTTCTGTTCTAAAAGCCTGGAGACTGATAGATTTCTGACGCACACCTGTCAAGATTATTTCTCCCTTGTATCTTTCATCACCGATTGAAGAAAATTCAAACTGAAAAGTTCGCTCCAAACCAAAGAATGAACTATTTGACTTAACAATTCTAATTTTCTTTAAAACAATACTCTCATCAAGCAAGATTAACTTGTGAAATTGCGTGTAACGCAGTGCATTTTCATAGGCCTTTCGCCTGACCACATGATGCTGCCATACTAGAAACGTAACAATAAAAAACAGAAAAATAAGCAATAAATCTGAAAGCAACATCGAAAATAGTTTTTACACCTCCTTTCAAAGGAAAAGGCCGGGATACAACCCGGCCCTTAACACATCACTTATTAACTTTGACCTCTGGAGCCCTAACACTTGCAGGAATGCTCTTCTTACAACGGTCTGCGCCGCTGCGAATTTCCAAAGAATACCCTGCCGGGCACGCGAGGTCTAGCGCACTGGTTTGTTGATTAAAGCCAACCTTAAAAGTACCAACACATTTGTCGGCTTTTCCTTGATGATCTTTTTTCAGAAAATGCCCAACTGATTTATTGATCACTGGAATAGTGACATTTCCACACGCAAGTGGGCTTTTGTAGCTAGCACTGGCGGCTTTATAACAACGTGCCGCACCGCTTTTAGTTTCAAAATTGTAACCGGATTTACACTTGTAATAAGTTGCTGCATGCGCTGGCAATGTAAACGTGAAAACCAGGGCGGCAGATGCAATTGACAATTTTATTAGAGCTGAAAGTTTCATAACTATCTCCTTGTAAATGTGATTTAAAAGTATGCTCCGACTTCGCACCAGAGCTGGGAGAGATAATTAAATGAAAAGCCTTTGTTAACTTGAAAGTTACCTGAATGTTTCTGATTTAGTTTGAAGAGCCCGTGTTCTCTACGCTCAGCATGGCTTCCACTTGCGCTCGTAAACGCGTCAAACCAGCTTGATCGCCAATTTCCAGAGCCTGATCCCTGGTTTTACCTTCCAAATAGAAGGCCCGTAGCGCAAAAATTGCTCCAACCCGATTACCACTCGCACAATGAATAAAAGTCTTTTCCCCTGAATTCAACAGCTCGTCTAATCTTCGCGCTGTACTTAGATTGATTTCGTCTAAGCCCCCAACAGGCAATGAGAAGTACTCCATGCCCAATTCCTGAACCAATGAAGCTTCATCAAATGAAACCTCTTCTTCCGGAGTACGCATATTGATGACCGTGCTATACCCACGCTCCTTGAGTTTATTTATATCCTCTAGGCTGGGCTGGCCACCCGTCATAACATTCACAAAAGGGGTTTTAAGATTGATGGCGTCATATTCTGCATTTTCGTCTGCCACGACAAAGCCTGTAAGCAAGGCTATCTGCAAAGCTACATTTAAGACCAAACCAGTGTGTCTTCTCATTTTACCCACCCTTCACACCTTAAAATTAAAAACGCTATACTGCTTAAAAAATAATTGAGGATTCGTCAATGCGTCCAATTAAAGCCCTGAGCTATTTGTTCATTCTATCCTTATTCTGTTCATCGCTCAGTATCGGCGCAGCAGAATCCGAATTTAATTGGCCCAAGGGGGCCAAAGCCGCGATTGTATTAACTTATGACGACACCCTCGATTCTCATTTGGACATCGTCCTCCCTCAACTAAACAAAGCCAAGCTACCCGGCACGTTCTATATCAGCGGCGCACGTGGCGATATTCAAGCCCGAATGAGTGAATGGCGTGCTGCGGCAAAAAAAGGCCATGAACTAGCCAACCACACCTTATTTCACCCTTGCCGAAAAACAAAAGGGCGTGAATGGGTTTTGGATGAATACGACATGATTGGCTACACATTAGACCAATTCGTCAATGAATTGAAAGTGACCAACACCTTATTACAAGCAATGGACGGCGAAACTGTGCGAACCTTTGCTTACACCTGTGGAGATATTCACGTAGGAAAAGACACCAGCATAATAAACGCAATTAAACCCCATGTTATCGCTGCGAGAGCAGTCACACCCGATGGATTTAACTCGCCGCTCGCAATGAATTACTACGAAATCAGATCTGAAGACATGACGAACAAGACTGGAGAGGAACTTATTGCGTTAGCCAAACAAGCCGCAAAGAACAATCAACTCATGGTGTATTTATTTCACGGTGTTGGCGCGGACTATTTGAGTGTGACCGGAGAAGCACATCAAGCTTTGGTGAATCATCTAAAAAAACAGTCTAAAGATTATTGGGTGACAACACTCAAAGAAGCCGTGATATACACAAAAAACAACAATAAATAAAATCTCCTGCAACACTAAATCTGTAACACTAAAGTAGTCACTTTTTAATATGCGCCCAACAAAATGATTAAACACGAACCCAACCCACTTTACGTGGCTAGTGCCAACCGCTATACCTCAATGCAATACCAACGATGCGGGCGAAGTGGCTTACAGCTTCCAAAACTGTCACTCGGCTTATGGCAAAATTTTGGTGCTGTGGATTGTTTGGCGAATGCACAGGAACTTCTTCGTACTGCCTTCGATAATGGTATCACTCATTTTGATCTTGCAAATAATTACGGCCCAAATTACGGTTCTGCTGAGTCCACCTTTGGACAAATATTTCAACAGGATTTCAAACCCTACCGTGATGAATTAATTATCTCCAGCAAGGCTGGCTATGACATGTGGCCGGGACCTTATGGTGTAGGCGGCTCCAGAAAATATTTACTTGCCAGTTGCGATCAAAGTTTAAAACGTACCGGTCTGGACTATTTTGATATCTTTTATCACCACTGCATGGATCCTGAAACACCTATAGAAGAAAGCATGCAAGCGCTGGATTTTATTGTGCGCTCCGGGCGCACTTTGTATGTTGGCATTTCCAACTACCAACCAAAACAAGCACGGGAGGCAATAACAATTTTACGTGACTTGGGCACACCATTATTAATACATCAACCGCGTTACAATTTGTTTGATCGCTGGATCGAGGATGGACTCTGTGAGTTACTTCAAGAAGAAGGTGTAGGCGCAATTGTATTTTCTCCCCTCGACCAAGGCATTTTGACGAATAAGTATTTAAACGGCATACCCAAAGGTTCGAGAGCGTCCCGCGAGGAATTAATTTATCTTTCGAAAGATGACATCACCGAAGCAAAACTTGAAAAGCTTAGAGCCCTAAACGTTATGGCTGAATCGCGATCACAGAGTTTGGCGCAAATGGCCATTGCCTGGGTACTGCATAATTCAGCGGTGACCAGCTGTTTAATTGGGGCCAGCAAAAAAAGTCAGATAGAAGACAGTATTCAAGCACTCAACAAACTAAATTTTGACAAAGCCGAGCTTGAAAAAATTAAAGAAATTCTCGCGAACTAATTTCCTTAATTAGTAGCGCAAGATTATAGAGCTCTGTTTTTAGACTCCCAAGCCAACAAAATGGATTTTCGGGTTTCACCCCAACGGTAGCCACCAAATTCACCACTTTCCCTGATCACACGGTGACAGGGAATTAAATAGGCAATTGGGTTTTTCGCCACAGCTGAGCCAACAGCGCGAGCTGCACCTTGTTTGTTTATTAACTTTGCTAAACCGCCGTAACTTTTAACGGTCCCATCAGGAATGCTCAGTAAAGCGTGCCACACCTTTAGCTGAAAAGGCGTCCCCGCAATGTGCAAATTTAATTTACCTTTTAATTCTTCAGTATTGTTAATAAACCTCAGGGCGTTTGTATGGATTTCAATTTTATTTTTATTCAGCTTTGCCTTTGGGAAATTATCTTCCAGCTCCTGCCTAGCGGATTGTGCATCACTAAAAAAAGCGATATGGCATATTCCCTTTTGCGTACTTGCAATTAACACCTTACCAAAGGCACTTTCGTATAAATCATAATCGATATTTAAACCTTCACCGCCCTTTTTATACTCACCCGGCGTCATTGCCTCAATATTGATAAACAAATCATGAAGTCGCCCTGTTCCCGATACGCCTAATTCATGCGACGCTTGCAGCAAACTGATTTCGGATTCTCGCAAAAGGGTTTTAGCATACCCCAAGCTAGTAAATTGGATAAACTTCTTGGGGCTAACTCCGGCCCATTCCGCAAATAGGCGCTGGAAATGAAAAGTACTGAGTCCCACGACCTTTGCCAGCTCGTCAAGCGAAGGCTGGTCTCTGAGATTGGCACGAATATGCCGAATGGCTTTTTCAACCAGCATGTAGTGATTTTCAGAGATTTGATCCACGCATAACTACCGTTTGCGGCCAAGATTGCACAAGCATAACAAGCTATGAGTACTTACTCGACCCGATTCTTGCGATTCGCTATAAACAAGGCCGCAATTATCCCGACCAAAAGCAACGCAAGTGAATTGTTGGTTGCAAGTTTCGGTACAAAATAGCTACAGACCAGAAATGCTAGCAACGAACCGCTAAAGATACTTAAACGCCTGCCAAGGCAAAGCACATTGCTAACACAATCAAGGGGTATTCAGTTTGCACTTTTTAAATTTATCACCTTGGCTATCGCTGTCAATTCCTGTTACCTCTTCCATATTCATCCCAAAATTTTCATGTAGTTAATTTGTTTCAGAGTGAAGCTGTCTGAGTTCTTCATTTATTTGCTTATTTTTTTCCTCTGGTTCAGGAGAATATTGAAACAAGCCTTCTTTTGTCGATATTTCAAATTCTTGCTGACTTCTTGCTAAATGCAACAATTGCAAAACAAGCACTTCCTGCTTAATTTTGTACTTACCTCCCGACCAACCATGATTACCAAACGTCATCCACCAAGTGCCGTTGTCATTCTCACTGTTGTACTCATAATTAAAATAAGCGCCGGGATCGCTGGGAGACGGATAATATTGATCATACAATCCAAATATGATCTTTTCTTC
This sequence comes from Cellvibrionaceae bacterium, assembly GCA_050299435.1. Classification (GTDB taxonomy): domain Bacteria; phylum Pseudomonadota; class Gammaproteobacteria; order Pseudomonadales; family Cellvibrionaceae; genus 1162T-S-0a-05. The sequence goes on from JBNKVX010000013.1 coordinate 46,620, forward strand.
TTGTAATTTGTCTAGACACGCTTCGATTTCGTGTTGGCTTACTTCTGAGCTAAAGCTCCAACGTTCATTATTTTTTTGTGTAACTGATTCAGAGACTGCTGGGTCAGGTGGAACCATATCAGCGGCTTCAACTGAGCTTTTCTTTCTCTTCAAGACGTAGGCCATTCCATACACAATAAAGACTATCAACGCCACGCTAATCATTGCGCGAATTAAACCACCAACAATTGCGACAACATCATTTGCCATATTTGATAGCCCCTTTAATTACTTTATACTTGCCTATCATTCATAAACCTTAATAAATCGAAACCCAGTATAACTGTGATCCCGGATCTTACGAACCAGAACAATATGATAAGAAATATAATCAAGGTGTTGATTACAGTTCATTTGACTGCAAATTTGCCGATAAGCCTGGCGGAAGAAGAAAAAGTTGCAGACACACAAAACCCAGCTTCCAAGGTTTGTGGAAGTTTAACTCAGACCTGTCCCGCTTCAGGCAATCAGTTGGAGCCTGTATGGAAGGAACACGAACTTAGCTTTCTTTTTCCCAAAGACTACATGTACAGCGTGTCAAATTGGAGTATCGCTTCAACACCTTTTTATGCTGTGATACTTGAAAGTGTAAAAGCGAGATCTGTACTTGAATATGATTTGGAAGGTGACTTAAAAGATTGCGATGTAACTACTTATGTCTCCGAAGAAAAAAGAATAGCGACGCAAAAACTATTCCCAGCAATCAAGGTTTTTACCAGCAGGAATGGCTGTCTTACCCAAGTATATTATTCCGGCATCAATCACAGCCATAATTTCATGGCCGTTTACGCAGGTGAGTCAATTGAAGATGCAAAAAAAGTATTGCAAAAGGTTAAAAACCAGGGGGCTCATCCTGGCGCCAATTTGAGAAAGTTACGCGTTGTTGTAAGTTACGAACATTAACAAGCGGGCATTATCTTAGGGGAAAGTAACCCGGGTAAACGACCTAGCCTTAAAGTAAAATGTGAAATCTATTTTCGCAAGAGGTGGGTTCATGAATGATGAAGGTTTAATTATTACATTAATACCACCACCATCAGTAATTCGCTGGAATGAGCCCTACGTTTTTACGGCGGAAATTGAAAACAGAAGGTCTAACGACGTCACCCTCGTCTCACCTGGCGATGGCAGCCAGTTTCACAGGCGAACGCCATTGATAGGGTGGTCGGTTTTGTTAGTGAACGATGAAGAGAGAAGACACTCTCAAACAATCCCAAGCAAAGCGCCAAAAATGCGTTGTGGTACTTTTCCCGCTATACGCTCCAAGGACATACTTGTCCTGTCTCCCGGAGACCGAATGAAGGTGTACGACAGTCGACCACCCTTTCCATGTCCAGGTAGGTATGGAGTGGTTTTTTATTATGAGAACAATCCGAGCCGTTTAGGCCGAAATGTAGATCCACTGGTGAGAGAGAAAGTCCTTCAAAGCCACCCTTGCTCTTTGCGGAGCAAGGAAGTCATCGTTGAAGTTATCGAGTAATCAATACCCCGGATGCCGCGGCTCGATGGCGCCCTCAACATTAACATCGCGGTCTGTGAACTGCGACGGTACGTCAAATATGAAATATGGAACAGAAACAGCGAATTCTTTAAATTTGTCTTGTTAAGACTACTTAGTTACCCAAGTAATTTGGCGATTGCCGCAGGAACGTGTACTCTATCGCGACCTTGAAAAGGGTCCACCTGAAGTGGCTAAAAAAGAATAATTTGGGGGAGCGCATCGTCAATGAAGCTGGCGTTTCCTCGCGCAAAAAGTGGGAAAATCGGGCTTTATGAAAAATATCAATGTCTTATTAGCAGCTATCTCTATCGCACTCAGCATTCTCATTGGTCTTGTGCTATCGCAAGGCGGCAGTGAAGCTGAGGATCCGACCGAAAACAAAATCGTAGTTGGTCTTTCCATGGACACCCTGCAAGAAGCACGCTGGAAAGTCGACCGCGACCTCTTTGTCGCCCGGGCAGAAGAAATGGGGGCTGAAGTCATGGTGAACTCAGCAAACAGCGACGATGCCATTCAACTTCGCGACGTAAATGGCTTTATCAGTAACGGTGTCGACGTGATCGTCATCATCCCTCATGATGGTGCCGCCATGGCAAAGGCCGTGCGCAATGCCCACGAGGCTGGAATCCCCGTCATCGCTTATGACCGTTTAATTACCGACACTGATCTGGATCTCTACGTCACCTTCAATAACGTTAAAGTTGGTGAAGTGCAGGCTCAATATCTGGTGGATGCCTTGGGTGGTAAAGGCAATATCATCCGTATTTACGGTGCTCCAACCGACAACAATGCCCGCTTGTTTAAAGAAGGCCAGGACAACATTCTCAAGCCTTATATCGAAAGTGGTGCAATTAAAGTGATCCACGAAGACTGGGCCACAGAATGGCGCCCACAGGTTGCCAAGCAAATCACCAACGCCGCCATTACAAATAACGGCTACGACTTCCAGGCCATTCTCGCTTCCAACGACGGTACCGCCGGTGGTGCGATCCAGGCTCTGAAAGAAGAAGGCCTGGCAGGCAAGATTCTGGTGACCGGCCAGGACGCAGAACTCGCCGCAACCCAACGTATCGTTGATGGAACACAAACCATGACCATCTATAAGCCAGTTAAAACCCTGGCAACACAAGCTGCCGAATTTGCTGTGAAACTGGCAACAGGCAAGCCCATTGTGGCCAAGTTTGAACTGGATAATGGTCATAGCATGGTACCTTCAGTGTTCTTGCCTGTGACAGCGGTGGACAAAGACAATGTGATGGAAACTGTCATCGCGGACGGCTTCAGAACCTTTGAGGATGTGTACCGCAATGTGCCTGAAGATCAACGCCCCGCTAAACCTGAGTAGTCTGAACCGTTATGACAGAAAAGGTTTTAGAGGTTCGCAAGCTCACTAAAAAATTTCCCGGTGTGCTCGCACTGAACCAAGTCAGTTTTGACTTGGAAGCAGGCGAAGTGCACGCGCTTTGCGGCGAAAACGGCGCAGGTAAATCCACCTTAATCAAGTGCCTTTCTGGCATTTGGACCGCCGATACCTATGAAGGCGAAATCGTGGTTAACGGTAAAACCGCCAACTTTCACGGCATCAAAGATGCGGAAGATGTAGGTATAGGAGTGATTTACCAGGAGTTGGCACTGGTTCGCGAAATGACCGTTGCCGAAAACATTTTTCTCGGCAGCGAACCCACCGATGCAATAGGCAGAATTGACTGGTTAAAAGTGTATTCCGATACCCAGGCCTTGTTGAAAAAATACAATCTGGAGTTGAACCCAACTGCCAAAGTGGTGGATCTGGGAATAGGCCAACAACAACTTGTTGAGATTGCCAAAGCCCTACTGAAAAACACCAAAATTTTATTGCTGGATGAGCCCACTGCTGCGCTGACCGAAAGCGAGGTCGACATTCTGCTGGAGATCATCGCCGACCTGCGTAATCGCGGTGTGACCTGTGTGTACATCTCCCATAAATTAGATGAAGTCACACGCATCGCCGACCGTGTCACCGTGCTGCGTGACGGCGCCAGTATTGGTACTAGCCCCATCAAGGAAATCGACAAACCCGAAATCATTCGCCGTATGGTGGGACGCAGCATTGATGACTTGTTCCCACGCCGGGCAAGCTCGCCTGGCGATGTAATTCTAAAAGTTGAAGATCTCAACGTGTTTGACCCACTCGAACACAAAATGCGTTTGCACGATATTCACTTTGAAGTGAGAGCGGGCGAAGTACTCGGTTTCGGTGGTTTGATGGGCGCAGGTAGAACTGAACTGATCATGCATTTGTTTGGCGCGTTTGGCGAACGTAAATCAGGCACAGTGGAATTTCGCTCGCAAACACATCGCAATATTACACCGGCCAAAGCTATTGAGGCTGGCATGATGATGGTCAGCGAAGACAGAAAACGCTACGGCCTGGTTTTGGACAAAGACATTGGTTTTAATCAATCGCTCGCATCCCTAAACAAATTCAGTCACCGCTTTTTTATCGATCAAAATGCTGAAACAGTGACTAACAAAGAACTGTTTGAGTCTTTGCGTGTAAAAGCACCCAACCTGGAATCTGTTGTCGGTGGTCTCTCTGGAGGCAACCAACAAAAAGTGGTACTGGCCAAAGCTTTGATGACTGACCCTAAATTGGTCTTTTTGGATGAGCCCACACGCGGAATCGACGTCGGTGCCAAACTCGAAGTGTACGAGCTTATTAATCAACTCACTGCGGAAGGTAAAGCCGTTATTTTGGTTTCCAGTGAGATGCCCGAATTAATGGGCATGAGTGATCGCATTATTGTGTTAAGTGAAGGCCGCATTGGCGGTGAATTTATTTCCACAGAAACAAATCAAGAAGAATTGCTGCAAGCAGCAATGGCCCATTGTTAAAAATAATATTGAAGCCTAAACGACTATGACTCAAACAAAACTACTACGCAATTATTCCATGGGCATCGGCCTGGTACTTATCTGGTTGTTTTTCTCTCTCGCGACAGACAACTTTTTAACTGCACGCAACTTGTCCATGCTATCAATAGAAATGTCGGTAACAGCCACACTGGCATTGGGCATGTTACTCGTGTTGCTTCCAGGTCAAATCGATCTATCGGTAGGTAGCGGAGTGGGATTAATTGGTGGCATCGCCGCCGTACTCATTTTTAATTCCCAATGGAACGCCTTTGCAGCGATGGGTGTAGGCCTTGCCGCCGCCATGGTGATTTGGGGTTTAATGGGCACCTTAATTATTCAATATCGCATTCCCGCCTTTATTATTACCCTGGGTGGCCTGCTAGTTTTTAAAGGCTTATTCTGGAACGTAATTGATTCAGAAACTGTTCCTGTTGTAGCCGGTGCAAGTGAAAATGCACTTTCATTGCTCACCACTTATTATTTTCCACCACTGCAAGGTTTTATTATTTTTGCAGTGCTGGGCTTATTACTTATTCGTGCAAAGGTTAAAGAAAGGAAACAGCGTAGTCAGTACGGTTTTGAAGTCGAAAACAGTTCATCTTCCATTCTCAAAACTTTGATTGCACTGCAAGTTATTTTGCTTGGCATATTGGTACTCAACCAATTTCGAGGCATTCCTCTTTCTGTTGTCGTTCTCGGCGCGGTAGCGTTTACGGTTTACGTCATCACTATGCACACTCCGTTTGGTCGTTATCTTTATGCCATCGGAGGCAACAAGGAAGCAGCCGTACTATCCGGTGTGCCGGTGAAAAAAGTGATCATTGGCGCCTACGTATTGTTGGGCGTTATCGTGGCGCTCACCGGTTTTATGCAAACAGCTTATTCCGGCGCATCAACCACCACCATCGGTAACTTGATGGAACTTGATGCCATTGCGGCTTGCGTAATTGGTGGTACAAGTCTCGCCGGTGGACGCGGCAATGTACTGGGTGTACTTATTGGCGCATTAATTATGGCAACCCTACTCAACGGCATGACATTGATGGCTGTTTCACCCGAAACGAAATTTATTGCGCGCGGTACTGTACTTGCACTGGCCGTATGGTTAGATGTTTACCTTTCACAAAAAGCTGATTGAGAATGAATTGGAGGCTGGATAAGTTAATTTTATCGGACTTATCCAACCTCTTCGCCACAAAACTCAATGGTGTCTCCTTCCCCCGGTGAATCAATTTTTGGAACAGCATCTATATTGTGCGCAATTGATAATATCTGACCGGATTCCAATCACAATACAAATCTTTGGTGCCGTATACCTTCCAAATCATCTGATAGAATTGAAAAATACTTAAACCTGCATTCTAAATAGCCGTTAAGCCATAGGCTGACGGAGAACTGTTTTGTATTTTTCTGGCGCAACCCGACGCATATCACTGAGATAGATTTCATGATGTTTGCCGGTTAAGATGTAACCTTCGCTTTTAATTTCGTTATGAATTCTCTCAATTGTTGGCCCCTCTTCCGAAAACGGGCCAAGGTGCAAAATTTGAGCGCATTTACCTTCGTTATATGAAGAAAACTCGACCTTATCGATTGCAGCCGGTGATTTTTTTGTTCTCACCTGAACTACCGCCTCTTCAAATATTTCTTGTGTAACACTTTCCGGCTGCATAATCATCATTGTCCATAACCAACGACTTCGGTTATTTTTAATAAAGTCAGACATATCATCAGCCCACCAAAGACCTTCAAGCGGAGGAACCACATAATCAATGTCCAGGTTTTTTTTGACGGTAAATTTTATTGTGTAGGCTACGGGATAAAGTGCTTCAAGTGCGGCAGTAAACGCTTTTCCACCAGGCTCGCCTTTGCCATGCACCATCAAATAGTTCATTGTGGGCACATCAACGAATTGCACCTTCTTCGACGTTGGTCCATAGAGGTCTTTAAGTTCTTTTTTGTAGTCGATTTTTTCCACTAAGTCATATTCTTTATCATTTATAAATCAATAGCTTTCATTTTTATTTCTCCTTAAATAAACCTTGTTAGCTTTTTTTACCAGAATATTGCGACAAGGTATTCTTCCAAAGTTTTTCAAACTCTCCGATAAAACTTTTAAAACTTGCCTTTTCTGCGGTTAACCTCGCTTTATCAATTGCATCTTGGGTATTCCAGACGGTAGTACGCTGCTCTTCTCTTTCAGTGGATTCAGCAACACCGTATATATAACCCGTTCGAACATCAACTAGCGCACCGGATGTAGTTGAAGACACAAACGCCTTTTTATTCGGCAAAAATCCTAATGTTATTGCTGACAATGGTCCAAGTGGAGTTCCTTCAACATGGAAAGCAGTATCTACGGAATAAATAAGAATAAGATCTGTTTTTAACTGTGCTGCTGCCACTCTTAAGTCCTTTATGGAATCAAGGTTTTGAGGAAGGAGAACCCTTCCTAATGGCGCAACACCATTGAGCATTTCTAGCTGAGTTAGTTTTTCGAAATCAGATTCATCCTCTATGTCACGCGTCGTCACCACGCTATATCTTCCTGTACCATAACTACTATTTGTTCTTGAGACATAGCCGGGCGCCTGAACTCTGGCAACAGCCATACGTGCGGGAAACTCACTTGCGGGTTCAACCTTCATTATTTCCGCAATATCTACGTCTGTTAAAGTAGATAATTCCACTCCAGCCGCAGGTGTTGTGTAGCTCGCACACCCTTGCATCAAACTAAAAGCCATTGCTACTAATACACCCAAATATAATTTACTCATTATTTTTTTATCTCCTTTCTAATTCTAACGTTAGTATTTTATATCAATGAAACAGCGAGTTTTGCGACAATATGATGATCTTGTCCTCAATGTTAGAAAAAAATCGATAAAAATCGCGCAAATTCAGTGCCTTGTGGATCAGCATTGATAAGTTTAGCGTTTGCAACAACTTCCGGGCGAAAAGAGGCTAGTGCCTCGCGCTGCTCAATTGGTTCGCTTCCAGAATATTGTATTATCACCAAGGTTTCAGGATAAAAGGAATCAATGTTAATAATTTCTTCACTATTAACTATTTTCGGCTCTCCCTCTCTAGGTGAAGAAGCATTTAGATCTAAAATTTTAATCGCCACCTTTAGATTCTTCGGCATCCCCTTGTTCTGCACAGTAACGTTTTCCAAAACTTTAGTTCCAGTGTTAGCCACCTTGAATTCACCACTGTATCCACATAGGGCGCTGCTCTTAAGACACAGAAATACACTATTTTCGTAATCGTAAATTATTTCACTAGAAGAATTAAAAAATAATGACCAAACAGAAACATTTAGAAGTATAACCACCACAACTACGGCAATGAAAGCTTGAATCTTATTGCTGAAAATATAACGCAGTAACATATTTATCGCTCTTACAAATAGGGTGGGTTAGCTGGACTTTACTACTATGAACATAATCGGATCAGTCAAAAACCGTTTAATTATTAAACTTCCACCAATCAAAGAAGAACAGATCTTTTTCTCCCTTAAAAACAAAATACACGTCATGAACACCCGTAATATCTTTGTTTGCTTGTGCGGTAAATTCACTCCAAATTCCTTCTTGACCCACAGTGTCAATATGTACTGTTGCAATCAATGGCCCGTTAATCGTATCGGCTCTAATTTCTATTTTGCCGCCGTGAATTGGCGAAACGCTGACGTTGACCGATTTAGCACCTTCTGAAAAATCAACGCCCTGGACTTTAATGTAATCACCGTGATTTATGGATGTAACAAATAAACGGTCTGCAATTCTTTTTCCTCTGGCCCATTCGAAATCGCCTTCCCACTGCGTTTCAAAACGGGTCTTAACACCTTCACTCCAGGCCATGGTTTCTGCTTCTACACGATTGAAGGGGTTCAGGGTTTCCAATTGCTCAGGGCCTTTAATTGACCAGTAGTTCCTGTTTTTGATCGTACCGTCCGCGTTGTAAATCAATTCATCAAGATCCACCGAACGACGTTCATAGAATTTTGATGTGGCTCTTTTTAGTATGTCCTGGTTGTGTCCAAATACATAAGATTTTCCCTTGTATTCGACAATGCCCGGATGATTACCACGGGACTTTTTCGACGCATCCATAATCATACCTTTATATTCCCAAGGTCCAGTTGGAGACGTACTCATCGCGTAGCCAATTCCTTCCGGGCAACAAGTTGAGGCGTAAGCTAAATAGTAAAAATCATTGCGCTTCCACACCCACGGCCCTTCCTGGTAATTTTCAGGAGTGGTGGATTCGACATTTATCTTGCCCGAATAGGAAATCATGTCTTCATTCAACTTTACGTAATACAGTTTGGGATTTCCCCAATACATGTAAGCTTGCCCGTCATCATCAATCAATATGGTCGGATCAATGTCATGCTCACTTTGTTTGATAAGCGCTTTTCCAAGCGGATCTTTAAAAGGACCATAGGGACTATCAGCAACCAGAACACCAATGCCCACACCACCAGGCATCGGGCAATAGAGGTAAAACTTTCCATTTCGCTCGATAGCCTGAGCCGCCCATGCACCATTGTCGTTGGGAACCCAATCGAAATTTTCTAAGGACGCCACCGCGCCGTGATCGGTCCAATTAACCATATCCGTCGAAGAATACAGTAACCAATCTTTCATTTTGAATCCCATCGCGTCATCTTCATCGTGACCTGTGTATAGAAACACTTTGCCGTCGAAAACCAAGGGCGCAGGATCCGCTGTGTATTTTGTTTGTATTATGGGCTGCTGTTGAATTGCATTTTGCGCATCTACATAAGAACTAAGTGCAAGCACCATTAAAATTATATTCGTTACGAAACATTTTTTATTTATCATTTCAAAGATACCTATCAAATAACATTCCCACTTTCTTTCAGGCACTTACGCACGTGTTTTTTGATTTCTCCCTCGGCCAAAAATTACCACTGCGACCAGAAGTAAAGCAATAAACGAGGCGGTGAACGCATGTGTTAACAAGAAGCTTAACCCGATCGCGTCATCTCCAGCTGCCGTAAACATTTTGTCAAAATTCGCATTGTTAGAACCGTGAAAGATCATTGCAAGCAGGACACTGCCTCTAGTATTTTTGAATATCCACGTCAGCATAACGCACAAAGCTATTGCAATGCATGTCGAAGCCATCGCCATATTCGCCGACTCTAGCCAACTTCCAGTGTAAGCCCATGATGAGAGCAACCAGTAGGGGTAATGCCAGACTGCCCAAATTACACCAAGCAGCAACGAAGCGCTCAGCCATTGGTGGTTGGTCAACATTCTGGGAAGCAAAAAGCCGCGCCAACCTAGCTCTTCTGTAATGAAATAGAGGCTGCTTATCACCGCTATTTGTAACCAACTAAAAATAAAACCAGACAGCTCAGGGTAATTGATTGTCGTCGCGGTAACATAGCCCCAAAGCCATAACCCTAACCACTGAGAGATCAAGGGTAGCGTCAAAGCAATCAGGAACCACTTTGGATTTACCCGCCAAATTACTACACGCTTACCTATTTCGAAGATGCCTGTTTTGCCGCGAAACCAAGCAGTCACCAAAATCGCGGATAACATTGGTCCCACTCCGAACAGCATCGGCCAGCTTCCAAATGCTAGCTCTATCGCTTTTGCGTCACCAGATTGAAAACCCGCAGACAAGTTCATCCATATAGGAATCGTTACAGGCCATGAAATCATCGCAGCCAACAATATAAACGTTACCTGTTCCTTTTTTAATAATTCTAAATCACCGGAAACGGTGTAATCAGCAACCTTGTTTTCCATAGATAGCTCATTTGTTCTATTTCACCCAAGACCGCAAATTTCGACAATTGCTTTTGCTGATGCTAATGTGCGCGCATCTCAAGTCCTAATTTTTAACGCTTTAATAAGTTCCGCCGCATCAAGTTAATTTAATTGTCAGGCGAAACTTGCTTTGTTTTATGTTGCCAGCCTCGGACACTTGAGTCTTCCTCAACCGGCGTCGTTAGCAATACTATCGACAACAATAGCAATGAAACCAAACCAAGCACACCCACCGCTATTCTGTATTTTTGTTCTTTGGTTGCTTTGCCAACAACCGCTGCTTTGATGTAATTAATATGAGTTAATAAGTGCGCAATCATTAAAAGGATAAAGGTTACAGAAATGTAAAAATGTAGATTTCCCCATTCATGCCTTGTTAACGTTAAAACACTAGATCCACCACTCCTGGGCGGTAGAGAAAACTCTAATAACAATCCCGTTGTTATCATTGCCGTCAATGCCAAGAAAGATAATAAATCAATTATCTGAATTAACTGGGACTTTTTCATTCAGCCACCTCATAAACCCTTTCACAAAAGGCTCAACGCCAAAAACGTCTTTTTGGCAAATTTGTTAACCCGGGCGATGTACAAATTCAATTCTGCCTACTACATATATAGCAGGGCAATACTCACGCCTGCACTAGCGCCAGGCACCATACCAAGAACTAAGTATGTCGATTCCATTCCCAAAATCCCAGCCGAAATGAACAAGGATGGACGCTTTTGAAGGGGGGTCCACCCAACTTAATCGCGTCTAGCCAAAAAAGGTTAGAGCGGGGTGAGCTGATAGAAAATTAACGTTCTGAGACGTGAAATTGTTGGCAATAAAGATAAATAGCGCGCCTGGTGTTAAACAGCTCACATTATTTCGCTCGCATTTTAATACTCTTTAATCTACAGGAGAGATTTAATTGTGCGAGATCAAGAAATCAGGTTGTTCGAAAATTTTCTAAAACAACATTGCTTACATAACACCAGAAAGTGGGTACTTGTGCTGGCGGCAATGATCAGTTTGCTAACCGCTTGCGGTGGGTCGCCCGAGTTTACGGAAAGCGATACCCCACAAGATCAAAATGAATCCGGGCTCACCCCCTCTCCCGAGCCAGAACCCGAACCGGAGCCAGAACCAGAACCACAGCCAGAACCAGAACCACAGCCAGAACCAGAACCAGAGCCAGAGCCGGTCTTCGATGCAGCAACAGTTTATATGAACCAATGCGCGGGTTGTCACGGTGAAGATGGTAGCTCCCTGGTGGGTGTTGGCGATGATATTCGTTTACTGGGTATGAACCGAACTCGCGAAGAGCTGGAATCGGCAGTTGCCAGGATGCCGCCGGGTGGTGCAGCCTGCCAGGGTGATGCAGATTGCATCAGTGAAATCGCCACCTTCCTGTTCGATAATTTTGTTAACGAATCTGAAGATATTTTTACCGTTTGTCAGGATGAAGCCCTGCCACAAATAAGCTCCAGAATTGCCAGGCTTTCTCATACACAATATGGCTACATACTTGAAGATTTTCTCGGTACCGATTACAGCCCCACTGATGAGTTCCGTTCTGATGCGGTAATCTCAACAACCTTTGATACTGCATTTGAAGATTATGTTGTGGATTCCCGGCTGTTTGAAGATTATCAGCAAACGGCTGAAAGTCTTGCGCAATTAGCCGTCAATAATCATTGGTCGATATTAACCGCCTGTGACCAGGTATCCCAATGTTTTGCAAACAGTTTGAATAAAATTGCTCGACACCTGTTTCGTCGGGAAATGGATGAGTCAGAAGTGGCACGCTATACGGCCTTATTCCAAGCTGCTGAGGGAAGTGCCTTTTATGACAGCGGCAGCGATGAAGAGCAAGGTATGCGCGTTGTGGTAGAGGCGATGCTGCAATCTCCTCACTTTATTTATCGTCAGGAATTTGATGGCCAAAGCACTTCTATTGCTGGAGAACTGGTTGAATCTCTAAGCCCCTTGCAGCTGGCGTCCAAGCTTTCTTTTATGTTGTGGCAATCGTCACCCGATCAAATTCTGTTGGACGCTGCCAACAATGGTGGGCTTGACTCGGATGCAGGCATTCTCGCGCAGGCGGAAAGGATGATGACATCTCCCAAGTTCGCCAGAAGCCTAAACAGCTTTCATTCGCAATTAATACACACGGAAGATTTTGGCCAGGATCCAAAAGAAAACCCACTCCCGCAAGGTGCACAATATTCGATGGTAGAAGAGGTATTAAGATTTACGCGTGAAGTTACATTGTCGGGTGGCTCCTACGCAGATTTGGTTACTGCAAATTACAGCTGGGTGGACGCAAATCTTGCCGAGTTGTATGAACTGCCTGGAAATTTTGGCTCGCAATTTGAGTACGCAGAATTTCCGGCAGGTCAAAGAGCCGGATTGTTAACACAAATTGGAGTCATGTCGAGTCATGCGGGATCAAGCCAGAGCTCACCCATCACCCGGGGCGCCTTTATTTTAAATGAAATGCTTTGTGATACCGTCAACCCGCCTCCCTTTCAAATTGTTATCCCGGAAATTGATGATGAAAACGTCGTAACCAATCGAGAATATATCGAAGCGATAACCGGCGATATGACTTGTCAGGAAGGTTGCCACGAGCGTATCAATCCACTTGGTTTTGCATTTGAAAATTACGATGAGCGGGGCGCATGGCGGGACTATGAAAGTGGCGAACCGGTTGATGCCAGCGGCACAGCATTTACGATTGCAGGGGAAACCTTTAACTTTGTTAATGCTGCCGATTTTGGTGCCCAATTGGCAGACAGTCAGGCCGGACCGTTGTGCTACCTGGAAAAATGGTTTACCTGGAGTTACGGGCGTAATCCTGATGTACAGGATAGCTGTGCTTTGAGCCAGGCAGATCAACAGCTGAAACAAGCTGGCTATCCCTTGCAGTCACTGATTCAGGAATTGACACAACTTAATACTTTCCGCTACCGCAGGAGTGAGCCATGAAGAGGAGTGGAACGATGAATCGCAGATTATTTTTACGCGGTGTTGGTGGTTTGACGCTTGGCTTACCCACTTTTTCTTCTCTGAATCTCGCCTGGGGGCAAGAGGAAACAGCTGCTCCAAAACGCTTTTTTGTCATGATGACTTTTAATGGTGTTGAGAAATCCAATTTCTGGCCAAACATGTCCAGTGGAACATTAAGTAGTGGGGATTTGCAGTCCACTTCGCTCAGCCCGCTGGCGGCACATGCTTCCGACGTTTTTATTCCACGCGGAGTGAACAGCGAACCCGGTCACTATCGTTACGACGACCATCAAAATGGCAGCCGTAATATGCTGACCTCCCAAGACATGGGTGGTAATGGCCTGTATCCCGCTGGCCCCTCTATTGACTGGGCCATTGCAAATGCATTGGGCGAAGAACCCCTGAATTTAGGTGTGCAGACGGGAAGTGGAGACCATCGTTTTACCTCGATTCGCGAGGGTCTTGGCCCAGTTGCCACCGAAGATAACCCCCGGTTGGCTTACGAAAGTTTTATTCAGCTTGGAAATGCGCCTGCGCCAGTTCAGGACAAAATATTGACTCGGCGACAGAGTATTCTCGATTTGGTCGCACGCGAAGAGTTTGATGAGTTGTTTGCCAAAAGTATGAGTGTTGCAGACCGACAAAAATTGCAAAATCATTTTGACTTGGTAAGAGATGTTGAAAATCAAATTGGGGATCTTGGCGGTGGCAGCGGAAGTTGTCAGCACAACGCCGAAATCGAATCTGAAATATACAACAACGATAATTCCTACCCGGCAGTGGGAAAAGCGATGCTGGATATCGCCGCATTGGCTATGTCCTGCAGCGCGCATCGTGTAGTGACCTTGCAATGGAATGCAACGGCGGGTGGGCCCACATTTAATTGGGAAGGTATGAATCACCCTTACCGCCATCATCCGCTTTCTCACCGTTCAACCCAGGACAGCAGTGCAGACGGAAATTTTCCCGAGGCTGAAGGGCTATTGCGCGAGATTGATACATGGTATGCCGGACGTTTTGCCTACCTCTTGGAACAGCTAAAAAATGTCTCTGAAGGAGAGGGCACGGTACTGGACAACTCGATGATGCTTTGGGCCAATTCGCTTTCCGATGGTCGCGCTCACTCACATCAGGATATGCCCTATGTGATTGCGGGTAAATTGGGCGGCTATATCCGTTCCGGGCGTTTTGAACAAGCAAACGGAGTGACTCATAGCCAAATTTATACAACAGCCTTAAATGGAATGGGAATCCCTTCTGCCAGGTTTGGCACACATGGTAATGCAGGTGAGTTTTCGGCCTTGAAATCCTGAATGAAGGGGGATTGAGAATTCTACGAATATTTGCCTGTTTTCTTTCTTCTGAATACTGAAGAGCGATTCATTTACAATTCCTGCTGTTGACTATTCAAATCTTTTAGAGATAACTCCGTACTTGTTCCTCTCTCTATAACTCTAGGAGGATTAGAAAAAGTTACAAAATGTCGAGGGATCGGTTTTTACCGACTTTTACTGATATCGATTCCAGAAGTGCATCGCACCACGATTTTGGCTTGACTTGTTATGAATATTACTAATTTTTCGAAAGTATATTATCATTTCGGCTTCACACCATATTCTTCACATCGTCTAGCGGCATATTCGTCCCATATATCAGGGTCTAACCTTGTACAATATTCTTGAGAAAATAACAGTTCACCATAATTGAATATCCAAAATTTTTCCATCAACCCAAACGAATAGCCACATTCTTTAAGATTCAAATTGCTTGACAAC
>JBNKVX010000014.1:0-59131 GCA_050299435.1 Cellvibrionaceae bacterium
GGCGTGATTTAGGCAACGAAAACGCCAATGAACTTTTCTTGCGTAAACCCCAGTTGGCTGCGGCGAAAGCGCATCTGGAATCTGCAAAAGGCGAACTTGATCGCGCTGAACTCAATATGCAGCGCACTCGTATTTCAGTTCCTTTTGATGGTCGCATAAAACAAACCTATGCTGACCTGGGTCAATTTGTCTCCATTGGCGCGCGCTTGGCGACTGTCTATGATTCAAATATTGTCGAGATCCGATTACCACTTACAGAAAACCAAGCTGCATTGGTAGATTTGCCTTTTGTTGCAGCTACTGAGCAGACCCAACATCCTGCGGTGACAATTAAAGGTAGTGTCGCGGGGCAGGATGCAGTTTGGGAAGGAGAGCTTACACGTGCGGATTCGTTTATCGATGCGCACACGCGCATGTATTACGCGGTGGTGGAAGTCAAGGATCCTTTCAAAGCCATTCCCTTAATGCCAGGGCTTTTTGTACAAGCAGAAATCCAGGGGAAAAAATTAAACGACGTCAGTATTTTGCCGCGATCGAGTGTTTTTGATCGCGACAAAGTGATGTTTTTGGATGTAAACAATCAAACAGTAGAACACCGGGTCAAGGTGTTACGAAAAACACAAGATGAAATTTGGATGCAAACGGCTTTGGCAGACAATGTGTACATCACGATTGAAAAACAAGCAATTACGCCTGCTGGAACGCAAGTTGATCCAGTTTTATTGGACTATCAGGAAAGCCAGGCAGAAGTGAATTTTGAGTTGCAGGATAAGGTTGCTGGAGAGTAGATATGAACAGCATCATTAAATGGTTTGTTGAAAATCCAATTGCCGCAAATTTTTTAATGCTCACCATGTTGATTGGTGGCGTAGTCAGTTACGGGAATATTAAGAAAGAAACCTTTCCCCGCTATGAGGGAAATATCATCAATATCTTTATGGCCTACCCCGGGGCCGCATCGAGTGAGGTAGAACAACAAATTGTTGTTCGCATTGAGGAAGCAGTAGCCGATCTGCCAGGTATATTTCAAATCACCTCCGAATCCAGGCAGGGGTTTGGGCAGATAAATGTTCAAGTTATTCAAGGATTTGATGTGCGTGAATTGCTGAACGATATCAAAGGCAGGGTGGATGCTATCAATACATTTCCAGTGTCAGCAGAACGCCCGGTGATCCAACAGCTAGTGTACCGTGAATTTCTAATGTGGATGGCAATATACGGGGATATCGATAAACGCGAATTGAAAAAGTTGGCTTATCAAATACGTGATGAAATGTCTGTATTGGAAGGGGTCTCGGAGGTCCAGATTACTGGCTTAAAAAGTGACGAAGTGGCGATAGAAATTTCTGAAGAGAATTTGCGTCGCTATAATTTGAGTTTCAGTGAAGTGGCAAATGCCATTCGTCAATCTTCACTTAATGTTCCAGCGGGGACCATAAAATCTCTTCAGGGTGATATCCAAATTCAAACGCGTGCGCAGGCCTTCCAGGAAAGCGACTTTGAAGACATTGTAGTACGCAGTCATCGTGATGGCAGTCGACTTTTGTTAAGCGATATCGCTGAGGTAAGTGATGGTTTCTCTGAAGACTATGTCGATTTCAGTATGAATGGCAAGCCGGGTTTAAACCTTGAAGTTAAAATGAGTGACGACCCTAAATTATTTGAAGGTACTGCCAATGCGCGCGCCTACGTGGAAAACTTTAAAGAATTGTTGCCGGAGGGTGTAGAACTTAAGATTAATTTTGAAGCGAAATCAATTTTTGACAGTCGATTTGATTTGTTAAAAGACAATGCTTTGAGTGGTTTGTTTCTAGTTTTCGTTATTCTAATGTTGTTTTTACGACCGCTGTTAGCTTTTTGGGTGGTGTTCGGAATCGCAACAACATTTGCGGGTGCAATTTGGCTGCTGCCTTTTCTTGATATTTCTATCAATATGCTATCCATGTTTGCCTTTCTAATGGTGCTGGGCATTGTTGTAGACGACGCAATTATCGTCGGTGAAAGTATTTATCGTCATCAACAACGAGGGGAAGAGGGTAAACTGTCGGCTTCACTGGGTACCAAAACCGTATTGAGTCCAGTCTTTCTTGCTGTGAGCAGTACAATTCTCTTTTTTCTACCCATGATGGACGTACCTCCTGACATTGTTGTTTATACCCGTTCTATTTTTTATGTGGTGATGCTGTGTCTGGTTTTCTCATTGGTAGAATCTCTGTTTGTTCTGCCTTCGCACCTCAGTCACATGAATCCTGAAAAGTCCAGCCGTTTCATTGTTCTGCAGAAGTTAGCAGCTGTGCGCGCCTGGTTTTCAGGACATATGGAATCGTTTGCTTCAAGGCAATACCAGCCAGCCTTAAAAGCTTTGATTAACGTGAAAGGCAGCACCTTCCTTGTATTCTTTTTTATCTTCGTGATTGCTGTCACCTTGGTAGCAGTGGGATGGATTAATCGCAGTATGTTTCCGCAGGTTCCACAACCTATGGTAATGATTAATGTCGGTTATCCTGAAGGGTATGCTTTTGAAAAAGTGTCGGCAGTTGCGCAGCATATACGTGATCAGGTCGACGTGATGACAAAAGATGAAACCTTATTACAAAAAAATGGCGGTCGTCCTTTTATTCGGGAAATAAATAAAAGTTTGAATGGCTCAAATATCACGGTGTTTGTTGGTTTAACAAAAGATGAAGTTCGAGAAGTTCCGGCAGCGGATGTTGCAGAAAAATTACGAGAGCTGATTGGCCCTCTTCCAGAAGCTCAAAGTTATTCCCTCAATGCGTCACTTAGCGGTGGTGGGCCAGAAATTACACTGAACATGAATATGCTTGATAATCATCGTGATATTCAGCAACAAGCAACCGAGGAAGTAGTCGCGGCCTTAGCGGCATATCCAGGTGTAATCAATGTAAGAAATAATTTAGATGCTGAGCGTATGGAAGTTGAAATTGAACTCAAGCCGTATGCAGAGACTCTTGGCATCACGCTCGGCGATGTGGCTCAACAGATTCGTCAGGGTTTTTACGGAGACGAGATTCAACGAATTCCGCGTGCGAAGGAAGATGTACGTGTAATGCTTCGCTATTCAGCGCAGGAACGTAAATCACTCGATACCCTTGACCAAATTCGTATTCGTACTGACGACGGCAGAGAGTTACCTATTGCTGCAATTGCCGAGCTTAAATTGGTTCCGGGGCCAAGTACAATTCGGCGTGTAGACAGAAGGCGAAATATTACGCTAACAGCAGAAGTCACTGAAGGAAATGATGCAAATGCAATTGTGAGTGAATTGTTGGAAAAAAACCTGGCGCAATGGCAGAAAAAGTATGTCGGATTTAAGCTATCACGCGATGCGAATTTACGCTCACAGGAAGAGTTTGGCGATAATTTTGGTGCAAACTTTCTAAAAATTACGCTGGTTGTTTTTGCTTTTTTTGCTATTGCCTACCGCTCTTTATTTCAACCCTTGTTAGTCTTGTTGGCTGTACCTTTTGGGTTCGTTGGGGCGGTAATTGGTCACTTACTACTGGGTGTTGAAATAAGTATTTTTTCTTTCTTTGGATTTCTCGCTTGTGCCGGTGTCGTAGTGAACGATAATTTGGTGCTATTGGCTCGAATAAATCAACTCGTTAAGCGCGGGCAAAATAGATTGGATGCTGTGCTCAATGCCGGTGTCGATCGTTTTAGACCAATTGTATTGACTTCTTTGACAACGCTAGTTGGTTTGATGCCGATTTTATTTGAGCGCAGTTTGCAGGCACAATTTTTGAAACCTATGGTTATCTCACTTTCGTTTGGTGTTGCATTTTCTTCTTTTGTAACTTTGCTGCTCGTACCCTGCTGTTACTACGGCGGCTACCGTCTCACACAAAGAATAAAAAATAAGTTAGATCTTCTAAGGGGCCGTACTACCCAAACCCAAACCCAAACCCAAACCGAGCTTATTCTTGGTCAGGATGCATCTTAAAATCCCTGCACCTCCCTTAACACTGGAGCTGATATGGCAGGGTTTCCTGCCATTTTTTTAATATTCTTTTAATGCAAACAGACAATTACAGTTTCTAAAATAGCCTTTGTAGTCAAGACCATAACCGAAAATGAATTTGTCGGGTACTTCGAAACCGCAATGCATGGGTGAGGCGGAGATGGGAATTTTTCTATCATGTTTTTTATTGACCAATACTGCAACACCGACTGAGCTTGCGCCAAGTTGTGTGCAGGCTTCCACTGTGGCTGCAAGGGTATGCCCCTCATCGTAAATGTCATCCAAAATCAATACATGTCGATCTTTAATACTCGTAGGCGGAGTGACTTTCCATTGTAATGTTCCACCGATTTCACCTTGACCGTAACGCGTCAAATGACAGTATTCTACTTGTAATAAAAAATTAAGGTGTGGAAGTAGCTGTCCGGCGAAAACCAAACCGCCATTCATGACAACAAGACATATCGGGTTTTTACCCTGGTACTCTTTCACCAGTTCAAGAGCTAGCTTGTCCATGCATTTTTTGATCATTTCTGTATCAGCGAGCGTTGTTGCATTGCTGATAAGTGAGTTGAGTTCGTCACTGTTAATCATTAATCTCTACCTCACCTTTTTCTTTCAGTACATTGTGCGCCTTCATTACCGGGTTTCTTAACATAATCTCCAACACGGTGGTGGCTTAGATCAGTATAGTCTTTGGCTTGTAATAAACAGTGAATTTCTTTTTCATCCTTCATGTTACGGTCAAGCCATTGTGGCCAGTGTTTAGCCTCCAGAATATGCGGCATACGATTGTGAATGTCACGCACTTGCTTGTTAGCTTCGTTGGTGATGATGGCAAAACCGTCATCTGTCCAAATGCCTGCCATGGCAAACGCTTGTTGATCGGCGAACTGGAATACATGCCACGGACGTTTTTTTTGTGAGCTGGGTCCTTCTGGCTCATAAAACCCATCTGCGATGACTAAACATCTTTTATTGAGGATTGAAGGCTTAAACATTTTGCTCTCAAGTAATCCCTCAGCGCGCGCATTGATTAGAGGCTGAAATTTCGACCAGGCGGGTTTGAATCCCCAAGTGAGAAGATCACAACCAGGCTCGCCATTTATCATTCTTAAAACTGGAGCTTGTTGGCTTGGGCAAATGTTGTAGCGCGGACGATCGAACTGGAATTCTATGCGTTCATAATACTCACGCCAAGTCATATCAACGTTAGAAGGTGCATTTCTAAGCAGGTAGCGACCGCACATGGAGAGTTCCAAGTAAATTTCTTTCTGACATTGTATAGTCTATGCTACTGATGTAAATGCTGCGGAGAATCGCAATTGTTTCGTCTTATTGCTAGTTTTTTTGCTTTTTGCTTATTAATTCTGGGCGTCGTAGCGTTAATCTCGCCGATACCAATAGGCGTGCTATTAATTGCGATTGCGGTATCCATTCTTGTTTGTGTCAGTGACACCGCTAAGACTGCCTTAAAGCGTTTGCGAACTCGGTCACATAGAATTAATCATCGTATGCATTTATTAGAAGCCCGTTTGGAACACCGCTTCACCTATTTGGTCAATGCTTTTGTTTTGACTCGACCCGACGAAAAACTTAAAGACGAAGAATAGTCATTAAAATATTTGAAAGTTAAATTCAAAATCAATTCCAGAGGATGATTGGCTAGTTCTCTCGAAAAAAATAATGCCACTCGACAATGGTGACTAGGAAGTAAGATAAAGTTAAGAGGCTAAGCACATAACCAAAAAATAACGGTTCGTAGTAAATATATACAGCATTATAAACGATATATCCAAGCAGGATTATGCTGGCACTTTGCAAGCTCTGGGAGATAACTAATCGTCTTTTAGTTTGCTTGAATGAAAAACAAAAGATGAGTGGAAATAAAAATGCAAGCGGCACCCACAATACACTGGGTTCTTTCCAGCTCAAAGTGCGGGCAATGATAAGTGGGCGACTTGTTGCATTTTGTTCAGACTCGATGCGGTTTTCAATTTGTTTCTCCGGGACATCAGATTTTAAGCCCTGAATGGATTCTTCACTGCATTGAGAAATTGGGAGAAATAAACTAATGAAAATCCCTATTGCACTAATTTTTTTTACAAGAGCGAGAGTCATTGCTTGAGTACCTCTTCGATTTTTTTGGTAATCACGGGCCGAACCTTTGCTGAAAGAAAATGTGAGGGAAGATGTTTTAATTCCTCATCAACTCGCGCTGGGCGTAGTTCACTTTTAATATGTTCCAAGAGTTTCCGTGTGTGTGTCAGATCATAAGCCCATAAAGTTTTTCCCCGAATGTCCCATTGCCACCATGCATCATCCGGCCATTTTAATTCGTGCCTCGTACGTGTGTGGCAAGCTGCGCAGCGAAGCAATCCAATCCTTAAGTGATTTAGGCCTTCACCCTTTTGGGGTTCAATGTCTTTCTCGCACACGATACAGGTTCGGTCTTTATCATCAAACTGTTTCTCTAAATTGACGCTGGAATAACGAGCACAAAACCAGGCGGGTAATTCGTCATCAGGGTGAGTGAATTTCTTTAAAAGAGGTGTAATCAGTGCTGAAATATCTTTGGTATCTTCGGGAGTAGCTCTGCGAATTACACTGTGCTCAGTCACAACTTAAACTCAGATTCCATTTCATCATTGGTATTTTCAATGTTGCGATAATAGTCTTTGCATGCCTGTTCATCGGGAAAGCGAGAAGCTTCTGAAGCAGATCCGAAAATCGAAGTGTCACGTGTATTTTGGTCGCACCAATAGTCTGCATATCCTGTAGGCTTATCCGGATCGTAAGGATGATAAGCGCAATTGCATAAAAGAGCGCAATTCAAAAGGGTGATTTTCAAGAAAATAAAATACTTAATTTGAAAAGACCTCTATAAAATTTTCATTGTTATCGTCTTAATTATCTCCGACCTCTATGCCACCAAAACTACTACGATCCAGGATGTTGGACTCGGGTGTCAAGGTTTCATAAGTTAGTTGTCGTGAATTAGGTGCCTTGAATTTGCCGACGCTTGTTCGTTAGCACAAATCGTTGGAGTGAATATAACAATGGCGGAAATTAAGAAAACACAGAAAATCTACCTATATTTCAAAATGTGCCACCCATTTTTCATTCCGGGTTTTCGGGTTTGAGCTGCTGTATTAGGCTGCCAGAGTTGCAGGTTTAAGTGCGTCGTACAAACGGTTTTCGTCGCGCTCTTTTTTAAGTGATTCAAACAAGATGTGGGCTTCAGCGTAGTGTATTTTGAGGTAGTGCAACCATTGCTTGACGCGATTGCCCAGATATTTTTTGGGGTATTGATCGCGGGTCATCAAAAAGAATTCAAACAGGTGTTGAGCTACCTCCGGCCACGTTAAAGCTGAATGATCTTTATTTTTCTCCAGGGCCTTAATTTGTAAGGCGAGGTTGGGTTGAGCCAATAGGCCTCTACCGAGCATGACATTTTCGCAACCGCTTTCCCTTTTACACCGCAAATAATCATTAACATTCCAGATTTCTCCATTGGCAATCACTGGAATGCTTAAGCTTTCCTGTATTTCAAAAATCTCATTCCAGTATGCTGGAGGTTTGTAAGAATCCGCTTTTGAGCGTGCATGAACCACTAATTCATTGGCTCCTGCTTTTTCAATAGCGTTTGCATTGCGCAAGCCGCTGTCGCGACTTTCATAGCCCAGACGGATTTTCACACTTACAGGGATTTCGTCGGGTACTGCTTCGCGCACGGCACAAACGATGTCGTGAATGAGCAAGGTGTCGTCGAGCAAGCAGGCTCCCCCACGATTTTTATTCACGGTTTTTGCGGGGCAGCCAAAATTGAGATCAATCCCGGGAGCACCCAATTTGGCTGCCTTTTGGGCATTCAATGCAAGCAGTATTGGATCGCTACCCAATAACTGAACGCGTATTGGACAGCGACTCAAGCTTGATTGCTTGGATTTGGGGTCTATTTCGGGACAATAGCGAAAAAAGACTTTGCTAGGAAGCGTGTGTTGAGTTACGCGTATAAATTCGCTTGTGCACAAGTCGATACCACCGATTTGTGTTAGAAGAAAGCGCATCGGGGAGTCAATAACGCCTTCCATTGGGGCAAGATATATACGCATAAAAGTTGGGGTAAAGCCAAAAGGAGAAGGATTCTAACAACTTCGACTTAAGGCGAACAGTTCAAGTATAATCAAACGCTGAATTCCTCTCAGAGTCGTCGAAAAAATGTTTGAACACTCCCTCATGCAACAAGGCGTGGACCTGATGTTTTTCGGTATGGGTACAGTTTTTGTATTCCTTACCTTGTTAGTCCTGAGTACCTATTTAATGTCGACCTTTATCAATAAGTTTTTTCCTGAAAAAATCAAGCTTGGACAAGCGAAGGTCGCGCAAATAAACAATGCTTCTTTCGATGACACACTTGAAAAAGATGAAATGTTGGCAATAGAGAAAGCCATCGCTGAACACCGCGCGCGTCGAAAATAGTCCTTCACACAAAAGCCAAACGAGGCACTTCTGCATGAGCGAAAAGCTTAAACCCTTGGGAATAACTGAATTGGTTTTGCGCGATGCACACCAATCTCTCTTCGCTACTCGTATGCGAATAGACGACATGTTACCTATTGCGGATAAGTTGGATAAGGTTGGATTCTGGTCTTTGGAAACTTGGGGAGGGGCTACCTTTGACGCTTGCATTCGGTTTTTGGGGGAAGACCCTTGGGATCGAATTCGCGAACTTAAGCAGGCGATGCCAAATACACCACAGCAAATGTTGTTTCGTGGTCAAAATATTTTAGGTTATCGACATTATGCTGATGATGTGGTGGAAAAATTTGTTGAAAGGGCAGCAGTAAATGGCGTAGATGTATTTCGTGTTTTTGATGCGATGAACGATATGCGTAATATCGAAACAGCCTTAAAAGCGGTTAAGAAGCAAGGCAAGCACGCCCAGGGCACCATTTCTTATACGCTGAGCCCGGTTCACAGTATTGATATTTGGGTGGATCAGGGAAAACGCATTGAAGATATGGGTGCAGATTCCATCGCTATTAAAGATATGGCGGGCTTGCTTAAACCTTATGAAGGCTACGAGCTGGTTAAAAAATTAAAAGCCGCCTGCGATATTCCTATTCATATGCAATGCCATGCGACCACGGGTTTGGCTCACGCCACAAATCTCAAATGTGTTGAAGCGGGTATCGATAATATTGACACAGCGATTTCATCAATGTCCATGACTTATGGTCATAGCCCAACAGAAACAATGGTTGCAATACTTGAAGGTACAGATCGCGATACCGGGCTGGATTTGATTTTGCTCGAAGAAATCGCGGCTTATTTTCGCGAGGTAAGAAAAAAATACGCTAAGTTTGAAGGCTCACTCAAGGGCGTAGACGGGCGAATTTTAATTGCTCAGGTTCCTGGCGGCATGTTAACCAACATGGAGAGCCAATTACGGGAACAGAATGCTGAAGAAAAATTTGATCAGGTATTGGAAGAAATTCCGCGTGTTAGAGAAGATCTGGGCTTCATTCCGCTGGTCACACCGACATCTCAAATTGTCGGCACGCAGGCTGTAATTAATGTTTTGAGTGGAGAAAGATACAAAAGTATTTCAAATGAAACACAAGCTATTCTCAAGGGGCAATACGGTTCAACGCCCGCGCCAATGAATGCGGATCTGCAAGCGAAAGTGTTGCAGGAAGGGGAGGAGCTTGTCACTTGCCGACCCGCTGACTTGCTCGATCCTGAAATGGATAAATTAATTTTAGAACTCAAGGAAAAAGCCAAAAGTGAAGGTATTAAGCTCGCGCAGGGTGAAAATGAAATCGACGATGTGCTGACTTATGCACTTTTTCCACAAATTGGATTGAAATTTCTCAGCCAGCGCGGCAATGCTGAGGCATTTGAAAAAGTGCCAACAGGTCAAGAAAGCCAGACTGTTATATCCGATGCGGGAGAAGAAATTTATACGGTGAGCGTTAACGAAAAGACTTTTACCGTTACAGTTAATGACGGTGGAGATATAACGGGAATCAAAGCCTTGCAAAAGGGCACACCAACCGGCAGTAGTGCAAGCCCAGCTGCTGGCGGTGAACCTGTAAACGCACCTTTGGCTGGAAATATTTTTAAAGTGCTGGTCAGTGAAGGGCAGCAAGTGGTGGAAGGAGAAGCGGTGCTGATTTTGGAAGCGATGAAAATGGAAACTCAGGTAAGCGCACCCAAAACCGGCACGGTGGGTAAAATTCTCGTAAAATCAGGAGATGTTGTTGCCGTTGGCGACACTCTCCTAAACCTCGTTTGAGGTAGTTTGCGATGGAAAGTTTTTTCAGTCTGTGGCAAGACTCCGGTTTATACCTCATGCAAGTCAATCAGTTTTCGATGATACTGATTTGTTTGCTTTTATTATTTCTCGCGATTCGCAAAGGCTTTGAACCACTGTTACTTGTTCCCATTGGTTTTGGTGGGCTATTGGCAAATATTCCAGGCGCTGGCCTTGCTTTACCCGCAGTAGAAAACGCACTAGCAGCTGGTGATCCTTTGGTTGTGGCTGCAATTGCAGACATTCTGGGTGTAGTGGATTGGAATACCGTAAAAGATTTGGTTTCTGCCTACGACAGTGCCGCAATAGAAATTCATCAAGCTGCGCACAATTTTGCCCTGGATCAGGGTTACAACAATGGCATGCTTTACAATTTCTATACAGTTGCAATTGCAAGCGGGGCGGCACCACTGATAATTTTTATGGGTGTCGGGGCGATGACAGATTTTGGTCCTCTGTTAGCGAATCCACGCACCCTGTTTTTAGGCGCTGCAGCACAATTTGGTATTTTTGCAACTGTTATTGGTGCAGTTGGTTTGAGTGCGAGCGGTATCATGGATTTCAGTATTGCGGATGCGGCAGCAATTGGCATCATTGGTGGTGCCGATGGGCCAACTGCAATCTATGTTGCCAGTAAATTAGCACCGGATTTACTGGGTGCAATTGCCGTTGCAGCGTATTCCTATATGGCACTCGTGCCCATGATCCAACCTCCCATTATGCGTCTTCTGACAACAGAAAAAGAACGCAAAATTGTAATGACGCAATTGCGCACTGTTAGTCAAAGAGAAAAAATAATATTCCCGCTCATCTTATTGTTGCTTGTAGCCTTTCTATTACCTGATGCTGCGCCGCTGCTCGGTATGTTTTGTTTCGGTAATTTGATGCGAGAATCTGGCGTGGTACAGCGTCTCTCGGACACAGCGCAGAACGCGCTTATTAATATTACAACGATATTTTTAGGTTTGTCGGTGGGTTCAAAACTCGCCGCTGATAAATTTCTGGATCCTAAAACACTGGGGATTTTGCTGCTCGGCGTCGTGGCCTTTGGTATCGGTACTGCAGCGGGCGTATTGATGGCGAAATTAATGAATGTGTTCAGTCAGCAGAAAATCAACCCTCTGATTGGCAGCGCGGGGGTCTCTGCCGTGCCTATGGCGGCGCGGGTCTCAAACAAACTAGGGTTGGAATCAAACCCTCAAAACTTTTTACTGATGCATGCAATGGGACCCAACGTTGCAGGTGTTATTGGCTCTGCGGTGGCGGCTGGTGTAATGATTTCCATCGTGAATTCACTTCAGTAAGACGGCAAGTGCGGATTTAACTCAACACCAGCTTATAGTAGAATGCCGCCCGTTTTTACTTCCCCTTCATACATAGCCCTTCGGAGTACCTATGTTTAGACGTACAAAAATCGTAAGCACCCTTGGACCAGCAACAGATGAACCTGGTGTACTGGAAAAATTGGTAAAAGCGGGTGTGAATGTTGTACGGATGAATTTTTCCCACGGTAGCCCGGAAGATCATAGGAAACGCGCTCAAGCAGTGCGAGAGTTTGCAGTTAAACACAACTGTTTTGTCGCTGTTTTGGGTGATTTGCAGGGTCCTAAAATCCGAATTGCGCGTTTTGCAGACGGCCCAATAAAGCTGGAAGTTGATGATGAGTTTGCGCTGGACGCCGCTTTGGATACGATGGCTGGAAATCAGCACGAGGTGGGCATTGATTATAAAGAGTTACCTAATGATGTGAATCCCGGTGATCATTTGCTCTTGGATGACGGTCGCGTCGTGCTTGAAGTGAATCGGGTTGAGGGTTCACGCATCTTTACCAAAGTTGTGGTACCGGGCAAATTGAGCAACAACAAGGGCATAAACCGCCAAGGTGGAGGTCTCAGTGCACCAGCGCTCACTGAAAAGGATATGGAAGACATTAAAACGGCCGTCGCCATTGGTGTCGATTATCTGGCCGTATCCTTTCCGAGATCAGCCGAAGATATGAATTTAGCACGCCGCTTAGTGCATGAAGCGGGCGGCGATATCCACCTGGTTTCGAAAATCGAACGCGCCGAAGCGGTTGAGAATGATACGACTCTCGATGAAATAATCCTCGCCTCGGATGCAGTAATGGTTGCACGGGGTGACCTGGGTGTAGAAATTGGCGATGCCCAATTGATTGGTATTCAAAAGAAAATCATTGAACGAGCGCGTTCCTTGAATCGTTGCGTCATTACTGCAACACAGATGATGGAGTCGATGATAAGCAGTCCCTTGCCAACCCGGGCGGAAGTGTTTGATGTCGCCAATGCGGTGCTGGATGGCACCGATGCTGTGATGCTCTCGGCCGAAACCGCTGCTGGGCAATATCCTGTGCAGACTGTTGAGGCTATGGTTAGAGTTATCCTCGGTGCTGAACGTCATCCAGAGGCTGAATCACATCCTTTGAGAGGTGAGGGTCAGTATGAAGCCATTGATGAATCGATTGCTTTGGCTGCCATGTACACCGCCAATCAAATGAAAGGTGTGAAATGTATTATTTCTCTAACAGAGTCCGGCTCCACACCTTTGATGATGTCGCGATTTGGTGCGCGCTTACCAATTTATGCGCTTTCCTCAAGTGAAAGCACTTTGCGTCGAGCAGCTTTGTTTCGAGGGGTACAGACGATACGATTTGATCACCATGAAATTCCTTATGAACAGGTAAATCAGTCTGCAATCGCCTTATTGAAGTCTTTGGATGTGATAGAAGATGGGGATTTGGTGATTATGTCAAAGGGAGACAGCTACGCTCTGGGTGGGACAAACACCCTGAAAATTCTTAAAATCTAAGTTGTGTATTATTGAGCGGCTTTTTGCTCAGGCATTTTATCGCCCATTGCCGCTTTTACTTTTCCTTCCATAATTTCCATATCGATGGGCTTCACAATATAGTCACTCACTCCGTGCTGAATCGCTTCGCGTATGCGGGCTGCTTCTGAAACAGCTGAGACCATCATAAAGTGTGCACCACGTAAGGTGTTGGAAGCTTTGGCCTTTTTATACACATCGAGCCCGCTGAGTTCTGGCATGTCCCAATCGCAGAGAATTAAATCATAGGGCTCTTTGGCGGATTTGATTTTATCGAAGGCTTCCATTCCATTGTGTACGAGCTCAATTTCCTTTAAGCCAATATCTTGCAAGAGTTCGCTAATGAGCGTGGCGGAATCTTCATCATCCTCTGCCACCAAGACCTTTGGTCCCATATGCTTGCGGAGGGGAGAGGGGGGCGAAGCGGCGATGGCTGCCGTTTTTTCATTTATTTGCGGTAGCTTTTGAAGCACACTTTCTATCAATTTATAGGCTTGGCGGTGTTCGTCGCGCAGGGCCTTATCCAGATTGCTGTCTTCAAGTGTCTTTTTCAGCCAAGAACGGCGACTATTCAGGGTTGCAATAGCAATTTTAAGCTCGGCTGGCGTTAACATTCTCTCGTGCGACTCCCGTAAACCACTAATTTTATGGTCTTACGAAAAGTATAGTTTGAGATGAGCGACTTGCTAAAAAGAGATCAAGTGATGGGTTTATCGGATGCTTTCTGTTGCGCCGATTTTTTTTGAATATTTTCCAGCACCTTTTGCATGTAGGCGTAGTAATCATCTGTGAGGCTTTTACCCGTATCGCGCCGCTCTTTGGATTTGCGGCGTTTCCGATGGTAAAGATCCATAGGAATATCTCTGCAAGGATCGGAATCCTCGCGCCTGTCATTACCTTTTCTTCGATTGATAAATATTACAGTTGTATCCATGGTCTTTTTATTCATAGTACTGCTTCGTGTAAAATCTGGTCCCGTGCTGGCGTCATATTAAACGCTCCCTAAGTTTAGTTCGCCAGTTAAAATTTGCCATAGTAGTTTTCAAATGTGAGTACGAATGAACATATCAGGCGACGAAATGTCGAATAACACGCCAGTCCGCCGAGGCATGCTGGCCAAACTTGAGGCTACATTTCAGCCACTCAAAATTGATTTATTGAATGAAAGTCATATGCACAATGTGCCTCCCAACTCAGAGACGCATTTCAAATTGCTTATGATTTCCAATAAATTCAATGGCTTAGGAAAGGTAAAGCGTCACCAGGCGGTTTACCAAGCACTAAATGAGGAGCTAAAAGGAGGTGTGCACGCGCTCTCTTTGTATTTGTATACAGAAGAAGAATGGCAACAAAAGCCTGCATCCAGCCTTCCCGAGTCTCCACCCTGTCTTGGGGGTGGTGAAAAATGAGCTTGCCGGTAGTAATTGTAGCGCTCTACAAATTTGTCGACTTGCCGGATTTCCACGAATTGCGAGAACCCCTACTTGATTTTTGTCGAGAAAATGAAATACGCGGGTCCCTGTTGTTAGCCAAAGAGGGAATCAACGGCACGGTAAGTGGCACACGTGAAGCTATCGAAAGATTATTGAATTATTTAAAACGGGATGCGCGATTCTCAGATATAGAGTGCAAAGAATCTTATGAAGTAACTCAACCTTTTTACCGCACCAAAGTGAAGTTGAAAAAAGAAATTGTCACAATGGGAGTTGAGGATATTAATCCCAATGACATTGTGGGCACTTACGTTGATCCGCAAGATTGGAATAGCATAATTAGTGATCCCGAAGTCACAGTCATTGATACCCGCAATTACTATGAAACTGAAATTGGAAGTTTCAAAGGCGCGATTGATCCCCACACTGAAAGCTTTCGTGAATTTCCAGATTATGTCGCAAAAACGCTCGACCCCAAAGTAAACAAAAAAGTTGCTATGTTCTGCACGGGGGGAATTCGATGTGAAAAATCCACGGCCTATTTAAAGAAACAAGGCTTCCAGGAGGTTTATCATTTAAAGGGCGGCATTTTAAAATATCTGGAAGAGGTGCCAGAAGAGGAAAGTCTTTGGCAAGGCGAGTGTTTCGTTTTTGACAATCGCGTAGCAGTTAACCATAAATTAGAAAAAGGACAATACGATCTTTGCCACGGTTGTCGTCACCCGATCACCGAGGATGACAAACGCTCAGCATTGTATGAGGAAGGTGTTTGTTGCCCACGCTGTCATGATAAATTGAGTGAAGATCAACGCGCGAGATTTACCGAGAGACAAAAACAAATTCGCTTGGCGAAACAGCGTGACGAAATACATATTGGTGTCTCTGGAAGAAAATAAAAGTTTATTGTGATTTTCGGGCTTTAGCCAAAATGCCTTCAACCAAAACCTCAGACATTGAATCGAAAACAGATAGCGCCATTTCCTTATTTTCCAACATAAATTCCTGAGGCCAGCGACCCATCGCACAGGCGGCTTTGTTAACCCGCACATTAGCCAGAGTGGTTATGCCGTGAGCTAGCGACCAACACGCAAATGCACCCAATCCTTCGTTGTAAAGGCTTGCTGTTATATTATTTTCTTCAAGCAAATCAATGATGGCTTCTCTCAAAGCGGCTTCTGCACGCATTGCTGCATTGATTAGGTCTTCAGTGATAAATTTATCTTCCACTTCGTTTGAAAACAGTATACTAAAGTATTGGCTGTGGTCGACTGAATATTGAAAGTAAGCCTTACCCAGGTTTTTTATTCTTTCTCGTGGGCTTTCATCTTTATTTTTAACACAGGTTTCGAGATAAAGAGCGAAGTGTTCCAGACAGCGGGTTTTAACGGCAACGATTAGTTCTGTTTTTTCTTTAAAATGGTTGTATACAGCAGTGGGTGCAACACCGATATGCGAGGCAAGTTTACGCAAGGAAATTTTATCAGCAGGTAAGTCTTGCATTAATTGCAAAAAGGCTTCCACCAATGCCAATTTCAAATTGCCGTGGTGGTAGTTACCTTCTTGGCGCACAGACTTAAAAACCATATTTGAGAGCCAAATTTATCGTGTCGTTATTGCGGAAAGGATACAATGTCGAGCCTACTTTGTCATTTTCATAATTGACAATACTGAATATCCCTTCCCAATTGTCAGCGGGCTTATAACTAAAATTTAATCTCGCGATTTGTCCACCTTCTTCAGCCAGCTCAATTAACCACAATTGCATAGTCAGCTTTTCGTTAAGTGCTGTGTACTGACTTTGAAAAGTGTAGCCAGTATCGCTTTCTTTAACTGCCGGAATTTCGATAAGCGTGGATTCGAGATAGTTGTACTCCAAAGAAAACAGCCAGTCATTTACACCGTTGTACTCCACTCCAAACATGAAGCGTTTTTGTTGTTCTCGATCTGCGTTGATACTTGAGAGATTTTCTTGCTTTTTATCACGATACAATCCCAGCTCACCGCGCACCAGAAAAGCATCTATCACTTTATTGGCACTCAGTCCTATCACATTCTGCCTTCGCTGATAGAGTTCAACGCCTAAAATATTCAATTGCGTATCGAAGAGAATATTGAATGGTTCGGGTCTGTTGTCATTAATTTCAGCGAGAACAAAAGCATAGTCACCACCATTGGTGTTGGCTTGGTATTGTACTGCCGCTTCCCACTCCGCTTCAGGCTCTACCAAGTGAAAATCTTCCGCAGTAAACAAGGCTTTAAATGAGACAAGGGGATAAAAATCTTCGTTTTCCCTGGCAAAACGATCGGTACCGGCCTTGTAGGTGACGACCAAATTAAGTTTTCCTAAACTATTTTCAGTATTCAATGGTTTGGAGATAAATACGGCTGGAACGGGCTCGCGAATATCTTCCAATTCGGCTTGCCCTGGTTCACGTAAATCAGTTTTGCTCAAAACATCGGTAATACTCAGGCTTTCAGACTCTCCCCACGCAATTACCTGATTGCCTAAACGTAACCACAAATTATTTGCAAAAGTGAAATCAAGATAAGCATCCTTAAGTCGTGTATCGTAGTGAGTGAGAGACCAATCCTGATTATTGTTTTCCCAGGTTAACCAATCTAATTCGCTTTTCCCGCTAATTTGCAAGGCTGCATTCTCGTTGAACTTAAAATTGTATTCCAGGAAAACTTCGCTACGAACTTGACTTAAGCCCTCTTGCTTTCTTTCAAAATCCAGGCTGGCTGGGGGGGAGTCAATGCCATACTTCATTTCCTGTTGAATATGACCTCGAATACTCCAGGCTTTGTCTTCAGTATCCTGGCTTTCGATTTCGCCTACCTCAATAGTGTCAAAAAAATCATCCTGTGCGTAAGTGAGATTTGCAATAACAATAAACGCAAGAAATGTGAAAAACTTCAAACTATAAACCTCGTTGCATCACCGCGGTATCAAACAAACTTTCATCTACACCCTTGTTGTAAACGACATCGGAAATTTTCAAAACGCTGGCGTGTTCTTTTTGTTCCTTTTTTGTGGTAATCATTTGTAAGGTGTGAGCAGTCCAAATGCCGTCAATTTTTTCAATATCCTTTACGCTAAAGTACTTTACGCGTTTACCTTTCTTAACATTGATAACGCTTTTAACAATCATAAAGGCGTCTTTCCTTACCCAACTTTTTGCAGACGTGTAGCCGGTTTCCTTGATCGCTTTTTCGGATTTGGGAATAGCTTGAATAACCCAGCAGTCATGACCGTCAACCATTTCGCTCTGACTTTCAAAACTGTATTCGAAGTCATCTAATTCAATTCCGTTTATATCCGCATAGCTGAAGTCGCTACCCATAAAAGAGCCGGATTCATCTGAAGCGGCGACACGACGTATTTTTGAAAGGGCAGGCAGGTATAACCAGGAGTCATCTTCCTGGCTCTCATCAGTCCAATCCCAGGACATGTAGGATGTGCCGGCAACGTCTGAGGGAGTGCGAAAAACCATTAATGCTTTTTCCACCTCTTCTTTTTCAAAGGCCAGCATATCGATTTCGCGAACACGTTGGCGGTCTTGTTTATCCAGCAAAATTAATGTCGCTTTGGAGCTGCGAGTTTTTCCTTCGTCTCTTTCGTCAACCTTTTTCATTACTTCGTAGGCTGAAAGCGCCTCTGCTAGCGCAAGCCTAGGCAAAAGCAAAAAGATTAGGACGGCATAAGTCCGATACTTAGGCATGTTCAATCTCCTGAGTATTATCTGTTGATGAAGTGATTTTTTCTTGTTTGGAGTCAATGCTGATCGATTCGGTGTGATCGGATGATGAATCTTTAGTTGTATTGCTATCAAAAACATAGAGCATGGCAGGCATGAAAATGAGATCACCAATAAGCGCGAAACTCATGATCATCGCGGAAAATAATCCAACATAAATATACGAAACAAAAGAGCCTAATAACATCACACTGAAACCGGATACCAGAATAATAGAGGTCAGCATCACAGCGCGTCCGGAGGTGTGCATTGCATATTCAATCGCATCGTGAACGTTTTTACCGCGTTTTCGCATTAGCAGATAACGACTCATTAAATGGATAGAGTCGTCAACTGCAATCCCAATTGTCATCGCTCCAACAATCATCGTTCCCAGATCCATGCTAATTCCGGCCATCGAGACGAGCCCACCTGTAACGAGTATAGGGACGATACTGGGTATTAGTGCAATTACCCCGTATTTAACTGAACGGAACAGTAAAATAAAACAAAAACCGATGACAAAAATAGCAATTCCAAACGATTTAAACATTCCGTTGTTAACGTAGCGATTTTGAGCGTTATTCATTACCAAGCCGCCGGATATTTCGATGTTTAGGTCGCTGAAATCCTGATCGATCATGGCATAAATATTTTCGATTAAGGCTGTTGCTTTGGATTCATCCATATTAATCACGGGAACTTGAATGCGGAGGTAGCGATTATTGAAATCTTTGAGATCGCTGAGATCTTCTTCCGGACCGGTATTTTCGTAAAGCAATAAAAATTGCGCTGCCATTGCTCTCGATGTTGGAAGCGTGAAAAACGCATTGTTATCTTCGTTTAACGCTTTGTTTATTTGTTTGTAAAAATCCACTACCGATGTGGACACCCCGGTTTCTTCATATTGTTCAAACGCTGATTGCAAAGCATCAACACGCTTTAAAATTTCGGGATTTTTAATGCCGTCGTCTTCACCGGTGTCGACAATTACTTCAAAGTTTGAAATACCTTTGAAGATATCATTGAAGTAATTCAACCCTATATTGACGCTGCTATTTTCCTTGAAATAATTTGTAATATTCGCATCCACTTTTATATGCGATACGCTATAGAAACTAAAAATAGAAAAAAGCAAACCGATAATGGCTAAGCTCTTTTTTCTCTGTTGGACCCATGTAGGAATAACAGCAAGTAATTTTCCGATTTGTGAGTTTTTACTTGTTGAAGCATTTTTTGATGGGCGCTCAGAGATGTAGCACAAGACCGCAGGAAAAGTGCTCATGCACAGCAAAAATATCAACATAGGAGCAATAGCGGCGAGAACAGCAAACTCTCGTACCGGAGCAAGCTCCGTTACGCTTAAGGTGATGAAGCCTATTGCAGTGGTTAGGCAGGTGAAGAGTATGGGGAAAAACAAATCGTTTACTGTGAGTTCCACAGCTTCCTGTGGAGTGTTGTTCTCGCGTCTGAAATGAAAAAATTCCACCAGAACATGAACTGCAGTGCCTATCGCCAGAATAATCACGGTCGGAATTAATGCGGAGTTCACTGCGGTAAAAGGGAAACGCAATATACCTTGCAGGGAGATGACCAGGATCATGGTAGAGATAATGACCACCAAGGGTGCAAACGTACCTGACCAGGTGCGAAACACAAAGGCAAGAATACAGAGAATGATCACCGCCATAATGGGATTATTCCATTTCATATCCCGGTCGGTGAGTGTTTGAAAGCGTTCACCAATAAAGGGTTCACCGCTAAGATGAAGTGTGTATCCTTGTTCTGCGTAGCCCTGTTTGTGTAAAAAGTCTCGTGTTTCGTTGACCAGCTCAACTTTGTGTTTATTTTCATTTTGGACATGGATGCTGCGGGCCACAATTTGGGTATGCTTAAAGTCCTTGGTGATAAGCTTGTCGAGCGCCAGCACTTCACCGGCCATGACTTCTCGTGCTTGATCCATCAGTGTAGGGTCTTCATCCGGGGCATCGAGATCTTCAAATAAGTCGTCAGTTGCCATTGTGCCCTCATCATCATGAGTGTACTGATACTTGCTCAAGGAACGCACTTGTGTGATGTGGCGGTGGTCTTCGAGGAATTCAGTGATTTCTGCAATCATTTTGATTGTTTCAGGGCTGAAAACATCCTGATCAGAATCGCGGGCGGGTACGCCGACAACCAGGTATTCAGTATCTCCGAACAACTCTAGTAGATGGTTATAGGCAATCAGGTTGGGGTCATGTTCTACAAAGTAATTTTCGTTTGAATTGTCGTGATAGAGGCGGTTATAGCTAAGCGGTGCCAGGACTAAGGCGATGATTGTAAAAACGATGATGAAAAGACGATATTTAACAACAGCCCGTGCCCAGGCGAGGCTAAAACGATTCATTAGGTAGTCCTTTGGAAAGAGATATGAACACTGTTAACAATCGACTTTAATATATGTTATCAGTGTTCATATATCAAGCCAAAAATCTAAATTAGTGGCATGAAACAAGGCAAAAGAGAAAGAAAAATGGGGTTTTATAAAAGAATTGTGAACACAGTATTCACTGGCGAAGCTCGGTCGATTCGCCAGTGCTTTCTAGATTATTTAACCTAAAGTCACCACCACATTAACTTCACTGCCTTCAGCGGCGACGGGAATGATATTCCCCGCTACCAACTTGTGATCAACGTGTAGAGATTGAACACCTTTACTGACCTTGTTAGGGTTATTGACTTCAATCTTATACGTCGCCCCCCGGAAACGTCGGCTTACCTTGTATCCTTCCCATTCGCTTGGTATGCAGGGGTCAACCCTAAGCCCTTCATAGTCTGGTTTAATCCCAAGAATGTATTGGGTAATGGCCACATAATTCCATGCGGCTGTACCGGTAAGCCATGAGTTTTTCCCTTCGCCAGGGCGATGTGCATCTTTTCCTGCAACCATCTGACAATACACATAGGGTTCAACCTTGTGCAAATCACTGATGTCTTGCAGGTAAGCAGGTGTAATTTTACGGTAGTAGTCAAACGCGCGATCACCGTTTCCAATTAGGGTTTCGGCAATCATAATCCAGGGATTGTTATGACAGAAAATTCCCGCATTTTCCTTGTAGCCAGCAGGGTAGGTCGAAATTTCTCCGTATTCAATGTAGTACTTGGTAAAGGCCGGTTGTTGCAGCACAATGCCAAACTCGCAATCCAGATGTTGCTTGACGCTGTCCATCGACTTTTGCACGAGTCCGTCTTCCAGGCCAATACCTGCCATGCCACAAAAGCCCTGGCTTTCAATGAATATTTTGCCTTCTTCATTTTCCTTGCTGCCGATTTTTTTACCGTAGTAATCGTAGGCTCGCAAATACCAATCGCCATCCCAACCGTGTTCTTTAACAGCGTTGATCATGTTATCAACATGTTTTTGGGCTTCCGTCGCTTCTTCGTCTTTACCAATGTAATTGCACAAGCGAATAAATTCCTTGCCATATAAAACAAAGGAACCAGCAATCATTAATGACTCAGCGGTAAAGCCTTTTTTATTGCCTGTTGTTTGAAAGCTTTCATTTGGGTCTTCAGAAAAACAATTCAGATTTAAGCAATCATTCCAGTCTGCACGACCAATTAAGGGTAAGCCGTGAGGGCCGAGATTGTTTACAGTAAAATAAAAAGAACGTTTCAAGTGTTCAAAATGACTGCTCGCCTTACTTTCGTCATTGTCGTAAGGGACTTGCACATCCAGAATGCCTAAATCGCCACTTTCCTTAATGTAGTCAGTTGTTGACAAGATTAACCAAAGTGGATCGTCATTAAAGCCGCCTCCCAGTGTGTGATTGCCACGCTTGGTGAGTGGTTGGTATTGGTGATAGGCCGAGCCGTCTTCAAATTGTATAGAAGCAATATCGATAATTCTTTCACGTGCGCGTTCGGGGACTTGGTGTACAAAACCAATCAAATCCTGACTGGAATCGCGAAATCCCATGCCTCGCCCGGTTCCGGTTTCAAAGAATGAAGCCGAACGGCTCATATTGAAAGTCACCATACATTGATACTGATTCCAAATATTAACCATGCGGTCCAATTGTTCATCGTGACTTTCAAGCAAATAGGTACTAAGTAACTTGTCCCAATATTCTGCAAGTTTATTTAATTCCGCATCCACTTTTTCAACCGTATCAAAACGTGCTAATACTACTTTGGCTGGTGATTTGTTGATAACGTTTTTGTTTTCCCATTTGTCTTTAGGGTCAACTTCAATGTATCCCAAAACAAAAATTAAATCTTTTTCTTCTCCTGGCGCGAGTTCTATTTCGAGATAGTGGGACGCGCAAGGTGACCAACCATGCGCAACAGAATTGCGCGGCTTACCCTCGAAGACCGCGTCGGGGCGATCAAAATCATTGTATAAACCCTTCCATGCATCACGATCAGTATCAAAACCTTGAATCGGGCTATTTACAGAATAGAATGCGTAGTGATTTCTTCTCTCTTTGAACTCTGTTTTGTGATAGATCACAGAATCTTCAATTTCAACTTCACCGGTAGAAAGATTTCGTTGCAAGTTTTGCATATCATCTTCGGCATTCCATAAACACCATTCTATCCAGGAAAACAATTTCAGTTTTTTGTTTGTGGAGGAGGTGTTTTTTAATTTTACTTTTTGAATTTCCGCCCAAGTGCCTAAAGGGATAAAATAAGTGACTTCCGCTTCAACACCATTTCGTGCGCCGGTTATGCGCGTGTAACTCATCCCGTGGGCACATTCATAACTATCCAATTCTGTTTTAACAGGTTTCCAACCAGGAGACCAAACGTCACCACCATCATTGATATAAAAATATTTGCCGCCATTATCGACTGGCACGTTGTTATAACGGTAACGGGTTAAACGACGAAATTTTGCATCCTTGTAAAAAGTGTATCCGCCAGCAGTGTTGGACATAAGGCTAAAAAAATCTTCATTGCCCAGGTAGTTGATCCACGGGTAGGGAGTTTGCGGGTTAGTAATGATGTATTCTTTTGCTTTGTCGTCAAAGTAACCGAATTTCATGGGTTAAATACCTTATATTTTTTTTAGCTTTTTAGTAATTGCTCTGCTTTTTTAGGACAGAGCTTGGGAAGAAGTTTGATTATTTGGCTTCTTGAGCTATTTCCTCAGCGGGCCAATCAACCAGTTTTTTATACCATGTTTGCCAAAGTATTAGACATGCGCCGATAATTATTACGAGTGCTAGTGCAAATGCGTAAAATTGTTGAATAACCAAATAAATTGGCAGAGCAATCAGGGCAGTCTGCAATACAATTCCGACGATGATATTAAACATATCTCGTTTGAAGTTTTTGTTTTGTGTAAAGCCTGGGTCATCCTTAATAACCTGTTCGTGCACAGGCCCCCAGAAACCCCAGGGTCGAACACTTTTGTAAAAACTCTTCAGTCTTTCCATATCTTCGGGCGCACTGTATAGCGTGCCAGCAACTGAAGCGATACCGGCGAGTATGAGAATTATTGGAAAACAATACAGGGGTAAAATATCTCCGGGTATGCCATGTGAAGGATAAACTTTATCAATCAGTTTAGGTAGAAATGCGGCCGCGATTCCGACCAGCATGCCCCAAAAATAGCCCATGCCATTAAAGCGCCACCAATACCATTTTAAAACATTGGCAACGGTGTACCCGCCCCAAAGTCCAGAAACTATCCAAACCAAAATTGTATTAATATTTTTTAAATACAAGCCAATTATCGTGCTCAGGATAACAATACCCACAGACACGGCATAGCTCATGTAAACCAATTGTTTAGAGCTCGCTTCCGGGTTGATATAACGCTTGTAAATATCGTTAACCAGATAGGCTGGAGCAGTATTAACGGTTGAAGCAAACGTGGACATAAATGCCGCCAATAAACCCGCAAGCAATAAACCCAACACACCAACAGGGGCAAATTCTCTAATTGCTGAAGGTAAGATATTCTCAAAATCCACGGTATTACCGACGCCCAAATCTAACTTGGCATAAAAAACGAGAGCAAGTACAGTAAAGCCCGCAATCATGAGATAGCGAATGGGCATAAGCACAACTGAAACAAAGCCGCTCATTTTGGCAGCATCTCTGGGCGAACGTGTGGCGAGAATTTTTTGCATATCATAGTTTGGCGCTGGACCGGCGGCACTCACAAGTATTCCCTTAAATAACAACATCATCACAAGTAATCCAAAAAGTGAGTAACCATCCGAGTTAACTTTATTCACGACTTCAGGAATTTTATTGATCCAATCCAGGCCAAGCTCCCAGCCAAAGAAGGGGTTAGCCCAACCATCCGGTACGGCGGCCTGAAGCAGTTCGGGGGAAACGTTTGCCATTGCAATGACGGCAATAATTACAGCGGAAACGGTCATGATGGTGAATTGCAAGAGGTCTGCCCATACAATACTGAGCATTCCGCCCATCATTACATAAAAGGTAGCAATTGCAGTAAACACGATTCCATATAAATGAGGAACGCGTTCCGGGCTGACGTCAAAAGGAACATACTTGGAAACGACCTCCCAGGGAATGAAGATTTCCATGAACTTACCAATTCCTACAAAGCCGTAGGCCAGAAAGCCCAGCACACTGATAATAGCAAAGGCAACGATAATACCGTGTGACAACCTGCCGCCGAGGTCGTCACCAAAACGTGTTCGCATCCATTCGGCGCCAGTGAGTACATTAGAACGCCGCAGCCACAACGAAAGAAAAACCATTAAAAATATTTGGTTAAATACGGGCCAAAGCCAAGGTATCCAAATACTTTTCATTCCGTAAACGAATAGCAGTGTGACCAGCCACATCGTGCCGCTGATATCAAACATACCGGAGGCATTGGACAGGCTTAACATATACCAAGGGAGCTTTTTGCCACCAAGGAAATAGGAATCAAGATTTTTGGCTGCTTTGTTCTTTAGTAATAGCCCGATAAAAACGGTGCTGGCTAAATAAACGCCAATAATGGCTAAATCAATAACAGAGAGATACATTGGGGCCCCTTTGGACGAGTCTACATTCGAGTCTTTTTATTTTTTTGGTAAGCTATGTGCGGTGCGTATTCTAAGAGAAAATGCGTCTTGAGGCATTATTTTTGTCTAAAACCAAGCATGTAAAAAGCCATCGAAAATACTGAAGTACATGCTGGACCATAATCTTAACTACTCAAAACCTTTAAATTAGTCAAAGCCAACCCCAATTAAGGAGAACTGAAATATGGAAGGAATAGCCTCAGTGATGGCGGAAAATAACCACACCAATATTGTTGAAGTGAGCGAAGAGAATGCTCAACAAATACTTGTCGAGGAATCACATAAAAGGCCTGTTGTAATCGATTTCTGGGCAGACTGGTGTGCACCCTGCAAAAATCTAATGCCCATCCTGGAAAAGTTGGCAAATGAATACGCAGGTAAATTTCTCCTGGCGAAAGTAAATGCAGATGAACAACAAAGGCTGGCGATGCAATTTGGGGTTCGCAGCCTACCGACAGTGATGGTGATGAAAGAGGGGCAAGCTGTAGATGGTTTTATGGGCGCGCAACCTGAACAAGCTGTGCGAGAAATGCTGGAAAAACATCTTCCCTCTGCGGTAGACGAGTTATTGGAGCAAGCAAATAAACTCATACAGGAAGAAGATTATGGTGGGGCCTTGAGCTTATTGAGCCCTGCATATAAAGAAACGCCAGAAGATGCAAGGCTTGCGCTGACTTATGCGGGTGTTCTACTCCATCTCAAACGCGTGGAGGATGCTGAACAAGTTCTGGCAAAAATTAAACTTGCAGATCAAGATGCAATTTATCACCAGCTTATGTCGCAATTGGAGTTGGCTCAGCAAGCCGGTAAAACGCCCGAGCTTGCTGAATTAGAAAAAAAATACCGGCAAGATCCCGAGAATAAAGACATACAATTTCAGCTAGCCGTCCAGTACGCACAAAATGAATTTCACAAAGAAGCCTTGGCTCTGTTGTTTCCTCTGTTAAGAGAGAACTTGCAATTTGCCGAAGGAGAGGGCAAAAAAATATTTATGGATGTGCTTTCAGTCATGGGTAAGGGTGACCCGCTTGCCGTGGAATACCAGCGTAAACTTTACACG
Source organism: Cellvibrionaceae bacterium (assembly GCA_050299435.1). GTDB lineage: Bacteria > Pseudomonadota > Gammaproteobacteria > Pseudomonadales > Cellvibrionaceae > 1162T-S-0a-05. Next base: position 26,410 of record JBNKVX010000014.1, read on the forward strand.
CTTCTTTATTAGTAAGCTTATGGCATAATAGCGCCCTTTTTTTGAAGGATCCTCTGACGCTATGCAACCGCAAGTGAAACCGCAAAACCCCAATTTTAGTTCTGGCCCCTGCAGCAAAAGACCTGGTTATGATGTCGCTAAACTCGAATTGGCAACGCTGGGGCGTTCGCACCGTTCAAGTATCGGCAAACAGGCGCTGGGTAAAGCATGTACACAAACAGCAAGTTTACTTGGGCTGCCGGAAGGTTATCGAGTAGGTGTTGTACCAGCCTCGGATACCGGCGCGGTTGAAATGATTCTGTGGTCTGTTTTAGGTGCGCGCGGTGTGGATGTGTTGGCCTGGGAGTCTTTTGGATCTGGCTGGGTTACTGACATCACCAAGCAACTCAAGCTTGAGAATGTAAATGTTTGTGAAGCGGCTTACGGAGACTTGCCTGACCTGTCCAAGGTGAACTTTAAAAACGATGTTGTGTTCACCTGGAATGGCACAACCTCCGGTGTGAAGGTGCCGGACGGAAACTGGATTGCAGACGATCGGGAAGGTTTAACTATTTGTGATGCGACCTCTGCAGTTTTTGCCATGGATCTGCCTTGGGAAAAGCTTGATGTGGTGACTTACAGTTGGCAGAAGGTGCTGGGCGGCGAAGGTGCACACGGCATGTTGATACTCAGTCCGCGCGCAGTTGAACGTTTGGAGTCTTATACGCCAGCATGGCCGCTTCCCAAAATATTTCGCATGACGAAAAGTGGAAAGTTAATTGAGGGAATATTTAAAGGTGAGACGATTAATACCCCTTCAATGCTTTGTGTAGCTGATTATCTCGACGCCTTGAATTGGGTTGATTCAATTGGAGGCGTGACAGCGTCTATTGCAAAATCTGAAGAAAACCTGGCTGTTGTAAAAAAGTTTGTTCAGGAAAATAACTGGATTCGCTTTTTGGCAGCCTCTGAGGCAACCTTGTCCAATACAAGCGTGTGTCTTTGTTTGGATGCAAGCGAAGATCAGGTTAAAGCTTTGGTAAAAATCCTGGCAGAACAACAGGTAGCCTATGACATCGGTGCCTATCGCGACGCACCGGCCGGCTTGAGAATCTGGTGTGGTGCAACCGTGGACAGCGCCGATCTTGAAGCGCTAATGCCCTGGATCAAATGGGCCTATGAACAAGTCATCCAGTGAGCTTGGCTTGCTTCAATTCCATTAGAGAGCCAAAAAAAAAGCCCTGAAACAGGGCTTAACTAAACGAAGAAACAAGGTTTACCTCACCGAAATACGTGATATTTACGTCAATCAGGCTTGGTAATGCTAAGTAAGCAAATAAAAGGCCAATTTATTTTATTTTATAAATCAAAGAGTTAGCTGTTTGACGCGAAGAGTTTGTCAAGAAGACCGACAACAATAAAATGTGTTTTGACCAGCGGTAATGACATTTAAGGTGCACACAATATGTTTCAAATTCGGACCTACAACAAAATATCTGAGAAAGGTTTAAGTCGTTTTTCTCCTGAAAAATACACCGTTCGGGAAGGGGCAGAAAAAGCGGATGCCGTCATACTTCGTAGTCACAAGTTACACGGTGAGACGCTTCCGGACAGTGTTATGGCTGTAGCGCGGGCGGGAGCGGGTGTGAATAATGTTCCTGTGGATGACTACACCAAAAAAGGCATAGTTGTATTTAACACGCCCGGCGCAAATGCCAACGCGGTAAAAGAACTTGTTTTAGCAGGCATGTTGCTGAGTTCACGAGGTATTTTGCAGGGTAAGACCTTTGTTGATGGCTTGGGCGAAATGCAAGACTCCGCAGAAATGTCCAAGTTTCTTGAAGGAGAAAAAAAGCGTTTCGCAGGCAGCGAATTGGCCGGAAAGTCACTGGGCATAATTGGCCTCGGCGCAATTGGTTCTATGGTCGCGAATGCAGCACTGGCTTTGGATATGCAAGTGTTAGGTTACGACCCAGCGCTGTCTGTTGAAGCTGCCTGGCGTTTGTCCAGTGATGTTGTCCGTATGGAAAGCATGCAAGCCCTGTTGGCAGAAGTGGATTACTTGAGTTTGCATGTGCCCGCGATCCCCGCAACCAAGGGAATGATCAACGAAGAGACTTTAAAGTTGATGAAACCTGATGCGGTTATCCTGAATTTTGCACGGGATGCCATTGTGGATTCCAAAGCCGTGCTGGCAGCGCTCAATGCCAATCAACTTCGTCAATATATTTGTGATTTTCCCGAGCCTTGGTTGATCGGTTCAGAAAAAGTCATTGCACTCCCTCATATCGGGGCAAGTACAGCAGAAGCTGAAGAAAATTGCGCAGTGATGGCGGTGAACCAACTGAAGGATTATCTGGAAAATGGGAATATCAGAAACTCCGTTAATTTTCCTCAGACGGAAATGGCCAGAGGCCAAACGCCGTGTCGTATTACATTCACCAACAAAAATGTGTCTGGTGTTCTGGGACACGTGCTGGGAATATTCGCCGACAATGAAGTCAATGTGATCGATATGGTCAATAAGAGTCGTGAAGATGTGGCTTACAATATTCTGGATTTGGCAGAAATGCCGAGCGATCAGGTTATAAACGCGGTTCGCGCAGTCGAACACGTCATCTCATTGCGAGTACTTTGTAAATAACGGTCAGGTAAATAAAGGTCCATTGCAAATACAGCTGAATTCTGGATAATGGCGCGCCTGTGACATTATGCAGTATGTGTTCAATGGTGGCCCAACCTGGTCCCCTCGCAATAATTTGCTGTAAACCCCGCCAGGCCCGGAAGGGAGCAACGGTAGCAGTAAAATTATGTGCCGAGGTGTGGCTGGGTTGGGACATCTCCAGCTTCCACCTCTAAAGCTTTCACCTCTAATTAAGTGCTATTGCTAGTCTTTGATTATTGCGCGCCCTTTAACTAACCACGCAACACCAAATGCCCAGAAAGCCACAACTTCGGCAAGGTAAATTGGATGAAACGGCTCAAGAATTACTTGCAGTGGTGTCGGCGCAAAATACAAACCGGTAAAGACGAGACTCAGAATAATTGACCATCCACAAATGCGATAAATTTTATTACGCAAACGCTTTTTATCTGTGACTGGCTGATCGCCAGATTTAGGGAACAGCCGTATACAAAAATAGCTCAGTGCCAAAAGAAAAATAAATGCGCAGCTGACATGCAAGTAACCGATATAGATTTCTAATTGTGTGGGATTGCTTTCCGGCGCAGAGGGAAAGAGCGCGACAACTAAGGCCATAATGCCTGCGACCACAGCCACTTTTCGGTCATGACTGTCATAACCTTTATAGCTCAGTAGAAAAAATCCTGTAACAAAACCCAGGCCAACAAATACATCGCGCATGTCAGTGTAATAGTACGCACTCATAGAGCTTTGCAGCGGCGTACTGAAAATAAATAGTCCACCGAGAAGTAAAATAATGGGATGCAACAATCCGATAATACCAATCAAGCGTCTTAGCTCGAGCCATGAAATAATAATGCGAGAATGATCACTCATAATTAGACTTCCTTTTAATTGTTGGTTTTATTTGTATCCTAGAATTTTATCCATCACCCACGAAGTGCGTGCTGCACTGTTACCCAAAGAAGGATGCACAATTTCACCACGTAAGTGACGAATAATATTTTGTACATGAACATACTGAATGTGTTCCGGGTTATTGATAAAAAGGGGTTTCTCAATTGTACCGTTGTCCAATTTTAACGCGTCATCCGTAAAAATGCTGAAGCGAATCCTGCCTTTTTTACCGTGAATAATCACTTCATCCAGGTTGTCGTTACTACCAAAATGCCAGCTTCCAGCACCCGTTACGCCACTTTCAAAAAGCCAGGAGCCGCACACGGCATCTTCGACTTCATACAAACCATGCTGATTGGACTTCACACCATTTGCTTTAACAATTTCACCCATCAGCCAGGAAAATAAATTCAGGCCGTGGCTTGCAAGATCAACAAAGTATCCGCCGCCAGCAATATCGAATTGCGTGCGCCAATTCTTTTTTCTTTTAATGTCTATTTCGCTGTGAGGTTGACGAAAGGTCCATTGCAGGTGAATGGGGTCGCCTATAAGTTTTTGTTCAAGCCAGGATTTTATTTGCTTAAAACGTGGTAGGGATCGACGATAATAAGCAACGAAAACCGGTATATTTTTTTCTTCAAAAGCATTGTTAATTTCAACGCATTCGCGATAGGAGACGGCCATAGGTTTTTCAATGCAACAAATTTTCCCTGCTTTGGCAACCTGCAGGGCATATTCACGATGGCTTGAAGGGGGGGTAGCGATATAGACAGCATCTACATCCTGATCTGCAATCAAGGCTTCGGCATTGGAGTAGAAGCGTGGAACGTTGTGGCGTTCAGCAAAATCCCTGGCGAGATCAAAGTTGCGTCTCATCACAGCAACCAGTTCAGACCCTTCGACTTTGCTAAATGCGGGTCCACTTTTGACTTCGCAGACCGCGCCACATCCAATGATTCCCCAACGCACGGGTTTTTCTTCCGGATTGAAAACCACTCTCAGCCTCCTCTCTAGCTGATTTTTCTGCATTAGCCGGTATAATCGCATTTCTTTTCTTAATTCGTAAGAGTCTACATGAGCTATCAAGTACTTGCCCGTAAATGGCGACCCGGTACTTTCCGCGCCATGGTAGGGCAAGAGCATGTTTTGAAAGCCCTGATCAATGCCCTGGATAGCAATCGGCTGCATCACGCCTACCTGTTTACCGGAACGCGCGGAGTGGGTAAAACGACAATTGCCCGCATATTGGCCAAGTGCCTCAATTGTGAGACTGGTGTCAGCTCAGAGCCCTGTGGAAAGTGTGGGGCGTGTCAGGAAATCACTGAAGGTCGGTTTATTGACTTAATTGAAGTGGATGCGGCCTCACGCACTAAAGTTGAGGATACGCGTGAGTTACTCGAGAACGTGCAATATGCGCCCACGCGTGGTCGCTACAAAATCTATCTCATCGATGAAGTACACATGTTGTCCAACCACAGTTTTAACGCTTTGCTTAAAACCCTGGAAGAACCCCCTGAACATGTGAAGTTTCTGTTGGCAACAACAGATCCGCAGAAATTGCCAGTCACTATCCTATCGCGTTGCCTGCAATTTAATTTAAAGAACATGAGCCCCGAGAAAATCGTGGAGCATTTAAAAGTCATTCTGGATAAGGAGGTTATCCCTTTTGAAGAAGCCGCGCTGTGGCTTCTCGCACGCGCTGCGGATGGCAGCATGCGTGATGCCTTGAGCTTAACTGATCAAGCGATTTCATTTGGCAGCGAAAAAATTATTGAACACGATGTAGCAAGCATGTTGGGAGCGATTGATCATGCTCTCATCGAAAAAATTCTCGGAGCGCTGCTCGCATCTGACGCGGCCACGCTACTGAAAGCGGTGGAAGAATTTTCAGAACACGCCCCGGACTACACTTCGGCTTTAAATGACTTGCTGGCGCTCTTGCACCGAATAGCGATTGCCCAGGCTTTGCCAGAAGCGCTCGACAACAGTTTGGGGGATCGCAAACAGGTGTTGGAATATGCGAGTCAGCTTGCACCAGAGGATGTGCAGCTGTTTTACCAAACTGCTTTAATCGGTCGGCGAGATATTGGCCTGGCATCCAGTGCACGCGCGGGTTTTGAAATGACATTGTTACGCATGCTGGCATTTAAACCGCAGGGGGTTGTCGATATACCGACCCAATCACTACGTGAAACAAATTCATCTTCGGATGCGCCTCTGCAAAAGGAGGGCAGCGAATCTGAAAAAAAGTCGCTGACTGATCCACCAAGCACCAGCTCGTCAAATACGGGTGCCGCTGAAAGTGTTGCAAACGCTGCAGCACAATCAGAACAAGCGGATGAAGTAAAGACTCGCGAAGAAATCAAGGCGCAAATTAAAGCGATAGTTGGTAAAGAAGGTTTTACAGCGCAGCCAAAAACAGCGCTTACCTCGCAAGCCAGTGAAGCGATAAATGAGATAAAAATTGAACCAGATCCAGACGAAAAAAGTGTTGATGTAGTTGATCATACAGCTACTGTAGCAGTAGGCGAAAAAATACAATTAAGTGATGTTCCTCTAAAGCTGGAGGAAATGAGACCGGATAATTGGATAGCTTTGTATCAAGCTCTTGCAATCAAAGGTATTTTACAAAGCACGGTAGCCAATTGCATTTTGCTTGGTCGAGAGAATAACACCTTGTATCTTGCATTGGATGAGAACAAAAGTAGCTTGTTTGATAACAATCATAGTGCGCGCTTGGCGGCCTTGCTCAGCGATTATTTTGGGCTGCCCATTAACGTTGAAGTCACTATTCAGGCTTTACCTGACGGCGCAGAAACACCGCAACAATATGCCGAACGTAAACGCCGGGAAAAAAAAGCAGCCGCAATAAAAGCCTTAATGGAAGATCCAACAGTACAGAATTTGAAAGAAAGATTTGGTGCAAAGCTGGATGAAGACAGTATTCAGTTTCAACAATAGCATTCTATAAAAGAGGTAAGTTATGAAAGGTCTGGGCGATATCATGAAGCAGGCTCAGCAAATGCAAGAGCAGATGCAGAAAATGCAAGAAGAGCTGGCTAATCTGGAAGTGCAGGGTGAGAGCGGAGCCGGCTTGGTGAAAGTTAGAATGACAGGCAAGCACGATGTAAAAAATATTAATATCGATGAATCCTTGCTGACTGAAGACAAGGAGATGTTGGAAGATCTTATCGCTGCTGCTGTAAACGATGCTGTAAGACGTGTGGAAGAAAAAAACAAAGAAAATCTGGGTAGCCTCACAGCGGGCATCCCTATGCCACCCGGATTTAAGATGCCCTTTTAATTATGTTTTCCCCTCTCATCGATAAACTTATTAGTGCTTTGCGTACGCTTCCGGGTGTTGGCCCGAAAACGGCACAGCGCATGGCTTTGCAGTTATTGGAGCACAATCGGGATGGCGCGGCAAAACTGGCAGAGGCGCTCGAACAAGCTTTAAACGCAGTAGATCGTTGCCACCAGTGTCGAACATTGAGTGAGCATAAAATTTGTAATTTGTGTGCAAACCCCAAACGTGATCGAAGCTTATTGTGTGTGGTGGAATCACCCGCAGACGTTATTGCCATCGAGCAGTCGGCAACATTTTCTGGTTTATATTTTGTTCTGCTGGGCAGGCTATCACCCATTGATGGAATTGGCCCCAGCGAGATTGGTATGGATATCTTGAAAGAAAAAATGGAACAAGGTGAGCTTCAGGAAATAATCATTGCTACGAACCCCACCGTTGAAGGCGAGGTAACCTCGCACTACATCACAGAGATGGCGAAGGCCAGAGATATTAAAGTCACTCGTATTGCCCACGGCGTTCCGCTCGGTGGAGAATTGGAATACTTGGATGGTGGTACGCTGGCACATGCCATAAGCAGTCGCCGTGAAGTTTAGAATTGTAAAATACTAAGTAGAAAAATACAGAATCGAAAAATATAGAGCCGAAAATAAAGAAGTTTAATCATGCCTCAAAACAAAGTTTTAAAACAAGCTATCCACTGGATTGACACAGATGAAGCATTAAAAGCGGTTTGCGCTAGTTGGCAGAAAGCGAAACTATTAAGTATTGATACAGAGTTTATGCGCAGTCGAACCTATTATCCTATCGCTGGATTGTTTCAGGTAAACGATACCCAGGCTAATTATCTGATTGACCCAAGCTGTATTAAAGATTTTTCCCCCTTAGTCTCCGTACTTAAAAGCCCTAATTCAATTAAAGTATTGCATTCTTGTTCAGAAGATTTAGAAGTGTTTCATGGCGTATTGGGCTGCCTGCCAGAAAATTTGTTTGATACACAAATTGCCGCCGCAATTCTTGGTTACGGGTTTTCTATGGGTTTGGGCAATTTGTGCTCTACTTTATTCTCCGTAGAGTTGCCGAAGTCAGAAACGCGATCAAACTGGTTGCAAAGGCCATTAAGTGAAGCGCAGATTACTTACGCGGCACTGGATGTTGAATACCTCACCGCGATTGCTGTAAGAATCATTAAAGAGTGTCAAGATAAATCGCGCCTGACTTGGGTCAAAGAAGAATGCGAAAATTTAAAAGTGGGGGTATTTGAGGCGCAGGATACAAGCGTTGCGTGGAAGCGTGCAAAAGGCACGTGGAGATTGAATGAGCGAGAGCTGTATCGTTTCCAATTGTTATATCAATGGCGCGAAGAAAAAGCGCGTGAGCGTGATATTCCCCGAAACAGGATATTAAAAGAAGCACTTATTTTTGATTTGGCAAAACGTTCTCCGGAAAATCTTAGCCAACTAAGTAAGTTGGGCGGAGTAACGCCGCGTTGTATAAACAATGATGGTGAAGCGCTCTTGCAGATAATTCGTGATGCAAATGAACTCGCCGTTGACCAGCTTCCGCAACGCTTACCGAGACCGATGTCGTCTTCGTCCAAAAATAAACTGAGTAATTTAAAGGAAAAAGTTCAGGAAAAAGCACAACAAATGGTGATTTCTCCGGAAATCTTATTGCGAAGAAAGGACTACGAAGACTTACTTAGGCAAGATGCTCAGGAATCAGCAAACTTAAGCGGTTGGCGGGCCACTGCGCTTTCCGGTTTTATAGACGATGTTTTGAAGGAAATTGCTTAATGAAGCAACTTGATGTTGATGTCTATCGAAGTACAGTGAAAGAAGGAATGTACGCTTTTGTCAGCCAAGGTGATAACTTGCAAGCGGTATTACCACAGGAATTGCTTGTCCGATTTGGGCGCGGTGAATTTTCAATGAAGCTGGTACTCAGTCCAGAAAAGAAATTGGCTCGCACCGATGCGAAAAAAGTCATGGAGTCTATTGCAGCACAGGGGTTTTATTTACAGCTGCCACCCGGCCCTGAAACCTATATGCAGGAAATACAAAACGATAAGATGACAAACAAACCCCTTTAGAATATTTGGTTTGGTGTCAGATACCGAGGACTTGCTATGCAAAGAAGGCTATCTCTCCCGCAGCTTAAAGCGATAGGGAAGTGGTGTGTGGGTGTATTGGTTTTTTTGTTCTTACAATCCTGCTCCAGTTGGCTTGTTCCTGATGTTACGACACAACTGGAACATTTGCGCGAAGGTCAGTATGAGCTCGACGCAAAACATACTGCGGTATTGTTTAAAGTCAGGCACATGAATTTCTCAAAATTTGTCGGTCGCTTAGAGAAAGTTGAAGCGAGTTTGAATTTTGTTGCGGACAATATTGAAGCATCGCGCTTGCAAGCCATAATCGATATGTCCAGTGTGAATGTCAATAATGAACGTTTTGCGAATACCTTGAAAGGTTCAAGTTGGTTTGACGTAGAGCGTTATCCTCAAGCTGTTTTTACGACTCAATCTGCTGTGCGCAAAGGTGAAAACCTTGTTGTATTTACCGGTGAATTAAAATTTTTAGGTACAACTCAAAATATTGATCTCGCTGTGCAATTCAATGGTGGAGCAAATAATCTCTTAAGTGGACGTTATACTATTGGATTTGAAGCGCATACAGTATTTAGTCGCGCCGCATTTGGCCTGGATAAATATCCGGGTGTAGTGGGTGATGAAGTTGAAATCGAAGTGCATGCAGAATTTATGCGAATCCGTTAATATAAGCGCCGAAAATAACTACCTTTGAATCACAAGCATGTTTACACCTGAAGAGTATCAAGGCGCCTGGATGATGTACCTCGGTGGTGTCGCATTAATGTTTGCCTGTTGGTTTTATCTCACTCACTTTCTCCCGTGGAAGGAAGTGCGCCAGCTAGCACGCATTTTTGTAGTGGTATTGTTTTTAACACCCTGGTACACAGATGTGGGCAGCGATTATTTTGCTCCGGCCATCGTGGTGTCCATCGTTGAAGCACTGACACAGGGTATAGATGCTTTCTGGAGAGCGGGTACCCCGCTTGTTATCGCTTTAATTCTATCTATCACCTTTTCCCTTGCGTGGAATGTTTGGTGTTGGCACCGCGCCAAATCAGCCGTTTCCGCCGAATCCTAAGCCTGTCTTCACAAGTCTAAAAGAGGCAAGATCTGCCCTGCAGTGCTATAACTTATTGGTATATTCCACTACAAATCTGCAGATAAAATATGGTTTCAGGGGCTTTCAGGGAAGCGAATTGGCGGTTAAATGCTTTTGTAGTCGCGTTGGTTCCCGTTCTGTGTTTATTTTTCGCTCTCCCTGCACATTCTCAGGAAGCGGCTTTACTTCCGCCTGACGTAAGACTTGTCATAGATGTGTCGGGCAGCATGAAGGGAAATGATCCCAATAATCTGCGCCAACCTGCGGTGGAGCTGTTGGTTCAATTACTCCCGGAAAATAGCAAATCGGGAGTCTGGACCTTCGGTAAATGGGTCAATATGCTAGTGCCTCATCAAAAGGTCGATCTTGCTTGGCGTGAGTCTGCTCAGCAAAAATCCCAGGAAATTAATTCGCTAGGCTTGTTTACCAATATCGGTGAAGCACTCGAAAAAGCAGCCTACGACATAAATCAAACTGAATCCTCCTATCGAAAAAGTATTATCTTGCTCACTGATGGCATGGTAGATATCGACAAGGACCCAGATGCCAACAGTCGTGAATGGAGACGAATTGTTGACGAGGTTTTGCCTCGCCTTCAGGCTGCCGGATTTACTATTCATACTATTGCTTTATCCGATAATGCCGACACAAATTTATTAGGAAAACTCTCATTGGCCACGGATGGTCTAGCTGAGGTAGCACACAGCGCCGACGAGTTAATGAGAATTTTTCTAAAAACCTTTGACGTTGCCGCACCAGCAGAATTGGTCCCCCTAAAAGACAATGTTTTCGTCATTGATTCCAGCATTGAAGAATTTACTGCTTTGATTTTCAGAAATAATCCCCAGGAAACCACTGAGTTAATTGGTCCGGATACGCGTGTTTCTCGCGTAGGTAAATTGCAAGAAGGAATTAAATGGCATTCAACCAAAGAGTACGATTTAATTACGGTCAATCAGCCATTGGAAGGAGAGTGGACGGTTAAGGCCGACATGGCACCCGAGAGCAGGGTTACCGTAGTCAGCAATCTCAATTTACGTGTTCGGCCTCTGCCAAACAACGTGTATAAGGGCCAGAGTCTGGACTTAAAGTTTGCGCTGTTTGAAGACGGAAAAATCATAATCCGTCCTGAATTTCTTTCACTGATGAAAGTGGATGTCAGCATGCTTGCCGGAGTCAATAAGGACGACTTGCAGCCAATATGGAGTGAAGATTTATCGCGTTCGGCACCGCCAGCTAGCGGGAATTACCAAACTCGATTCCCTGATTTTGATCGCAATGGTCAATATCAAGTAGAGATAGTCTTAGACGGTAAAACCTTCGTTCGTGAGTTTAGGCATCACATGAGTGTGCGCCAACCTTTTGCGATGGAAATCAAAGAAGAATTTCGCGAAGGGAAAATTGAACACATACTGACAATTCGTTCATTTGGAAATGAAGTTGATACTTCTAGCACGGAAGTATTCGCATCAATTCTCACACCGGACGACAGTAAAAAGTTTGTTCCACTCACCGCCACAGATATGGATACCTGGAGAGGTTTGTTTGAACCAACAAGCGAGGGCGAATATGTCGCTCAAGCGCGGATAAAAGGACAAACGAAAGACGGACAGGAATTTGATATAGCCCTGGAAAACCTTTCATTTATGTATTCCCTGGATGGCGGCCTTAATGAAACACCTGAATCGTTTTTTCCTGATAGCGAAACACTAAAAGAAAGTCCCCAGCAAGATAAAGAGGTTCAAACAGAAATCACTTCGGATCCGGCATCAGAGCCTGAGCAAAAACCAAATAAAGCTGAAAGCCGATCCGAGTCAAAAATTAATAGCTGGATACTTTATGGCGCTTTGGGTATCGCGAATCTTGTACTGTTGGTTTTGGGATTCTTACTTTATAAAAAATTTATGCGAACAGAAAACGATGAGGACATCCTCGAGGAGTTTTCTGAAGAAAAAATTACCGAGGCGAAAACGGCTGCTTTTGAAGAGCCTGTGGCGAATAAGGAGCAGCTTGATGATCAAGCTTTTGATTCAGAGCCAATAGACGATGAACCACCTATGGAAGATCTTGAGCCCGCAATGGAAGATCTGGACCCGGAAATGGAGGACATCGAAAGCAGTATAATGAATGACGAACCAGCGATGGAAGAAATTGATCTTGAGGCGCCCGCGGAAGTCAATCCTGGCTCTGACAGTTCGAGCGATGATCTGGATGATTTGGATAGAATGTCAGCGACTGAGCAAGCACCGGAAGAAGACAAAGAAGATGAGGACGATGACATGGTCAACGCTATGTTAAAAGCTCAGGGCCTGGATTTGGCCGGAGAAGAATTGGATGACGCAATTTCCTCTCTTATTGACGACATGGAAGCAGATGAGGGCGAAGATACCTGAGTAGAACTGCCTTCCAGGAATCAAAAAATTTAAGTTTTAGTCAAATTAGCAGTAAACCATTCGTTAATCGCGTGTTTTTCACTTTCATTAAATCGCAGTCCGAGCAAGCTGCGTCGCCATAAAACATCATCAGCGCACAGCGCCCATTCTTTATCCTTCAAATATTGCAACTCAATTTCATATAAACCGTGGCCGAAGTGCTTTCCAAGGCTTTGATTTTGCAATGCTTCTATAAAAGGTTTTGCAAGGGTGCCGTAACTGTCAACCCAGCGCTTAAACAGCATAAAATCTTCTTGTGGAATTTTAGCTGTGCAATCTTGAAAAAAAGCATTTAAACCCATAATTTCATCGCCGCCGGGCAAGTGAGTTCGTGAATAATCAGCGTTTTTTTCCTTACCAGTGAACACCTCAAGTATTTCCAATGCCTGTTCTGCAATAAGGCGGTAGTTCGTCGTATTCATACCGAAAAGATTTAACAGCGGGGCAGATTTTCCTGGATTATTTAAATCAAGTAGACTTTCTCTATAAATCCCGTTGTCATTGCTCAATGGGTCTTCTGGCTTTGCGCGAGTTGTCCAGTTGCTATGAGCCACATCAGAAAGTTGTAGATTGTTTCCCGTATGGCTGTTCCACATAGACAGAGCTTGCTCAATGGCAGAAAATTTTGCTTCTTCAGTATCATTTTTTGCAAACAAAGCGCCGATGGCAAAGTGTTGATCATCAACGCTGTGTGTGTACAGCAATCTGCCATCGCTGAGCTGAAAGACAAAGTTGCCAGGATAGCGTTCAGGCTTGCGTACAAATAATTGTCCGTAGTAACTGATTTTTGCCCCACAACGTGTCGTGACTTTGAGCACTTCGTTGAGAAAATTTTCTGCGAGCCAGCCGCAGCAATTCACTAAAATTTTCGCTTTGAGCGAGTAGTGCCGATCATTGTATTTATCGTGCGCTTCCAAGGCCCAATGATCATTCAGGCGATCGGCCGAAACAACCTGGGTGCGCGGCCTGATGCTCGCACCATAGTGTTGTGCTTGCTGAGCTAAGGCAAAAATTAAGCGCGCGTTACTTAGCTGGTACTCGAAATAGCTAAGTGATTGGGGTTCGGCATCTATCTTATCTTCAAGTCCAGCTTTTTTAAGTTGTCTTTTCTGCAGGAAGTTGTATAGGGCGAGTCCGCGCTGCACACGATTTTGCGAACGTAGCGCAGAATTAGGTACCACTTGAAATTTAAGTGGTTTGATAAGGTGAGGCGCTTTTTTTCGAAGCAGGGCAATTTCCCGGAGATTCCCGTTAACCAAATCCAAGCGTAAGTTTTCGAGTTTTCTAATGCCACCTCTCAACACACTGCGCAAATTTGCAGTTGGCCCATTTGCCAAATCGTTCCCTTGGAGTAGGACAACCTTAAGCCCGCGGCTTGCAGCTTCCGTGGCGATGCTGACGCCATGTAAGCCACCCCCGACTACTGCAATATCAAATTCTTCTTGTGAAGTCATATAACTGAATCATAGCGCGGTATAGCAAGCGATTCTATGGCTGACGATGAGAGCATGAATAAAAGTGAGTTAAAAAACCTGGATAAATCTCAAACTAACCAGCGCGGTTATGAGTGCTGCACCGATAAAATTAAGCACAAAACCCTCTCTAATCATTTTATTTATCGGGACTTCTTCACTGCCAAACATGATGGCATTGGGCGCGGTGGCCACTGGCAGCATAAAGGCACAGCTTGCACTCATTGCCGCGGGAATCATCAATAATGTTGGTTCTATCCCCAAGCCGAGAGCCACAGTGGCCAATATGGGCATGAGCAGGGCGGTTGTTGCTGTGTTGCTGGTGAGTTCAGTTAAGAAGGTTACGATTAGGCAAAGTAATGCAATCAATAACAGCGTTGGCAGCGATCCAAAAGCACCGAGATTTTGTGCAACAATGTCTGCAAGTCCCGAGGTGTTGAAAGCCTTGGCGATACAGAGCCCGCTTGAGAACAAAAGAAGAATTCCCCAGGGAATGCGATTGGCGGCTTCCCAGGTGAGTAATTTATTTCCCTCGCCGTCAGGAACAAGAAACAACACAACCACTGCGAGCAATACTACCGATGCATCATTCGCATTTTCCAAACCAAACAAAGTGCTCCAGCCACCAAAAGGTTCACTGCGGCTAATCCACGCGATGGCGGTGATCGCAAAAACCCAAAGTACACGCTTTTGAGCTGTGCGCCATTTTTTTTGTTCGGGCAGGATAATGTGACCGCCTTTTTCCAGATTGCGTGTTAACCATAAAGCAGTAAGTGGAATAAATAGAATTACCAAGGGCACACCCCAGGTCATCCATGTGCTGAAGGAAAATTCCCTGCCGCTGAATTCCTGGTAGTTATTCATAAAAATTAAATTGGGCGGCGTACCGATCGGTGTGCCTATTCCCCCTATGCTCGCGGAATAGGCGATGCCCAACAAAAGAGGAATTTTGATTTTCGGGTTGTCGCAACGGGCGATAACGGCCATTGCGATAGGTAGCAACATTAATGTTGTCGCAGTATTGGAGATCCACATGCTGAGAAGTGCAGAGGAAGCCATAAATCCAAACACCACGCGGCGGTAACTATTGCCTCCAAAAATATGCACCATCATTAGTGCAAGACGTTCATGCGTTTGCGTATGTGACATTGCCGTAGAAAGTAAGAAGCCACCGAGCAATAACAAAATAAATTTATTGCCGTAGGCTTCGGCTACCTCACTTGCACTCAAAACATCGAGAAAAGGAAATAATGCCAGAGGTAATAGAGAAGTGATGGGGATGGGCAAGGCTTCTGTGGACCACCACAAGGCACAAAGGAAAGTAATAGCTAAAGTAAAGGCAGCTGCTTGTGGCCAGGAAAAATAGGCAGCGAGCTGAGCGATAGCCACTGCCAGGAGAGGCCCGAGCCAAAGATAGGCGCGCGCCTTAGGGTTAGCTGTAAACATATTATATTTTTATTAAATGTTTAAATTTCCTTACCATTCTCATCGAGAATTTTGATGTCCTTATAACCGAGCGCTTTAATTTTATCTTCAATTTTTGCGCGATCACCTACAACAACCCAAATCAGGTTGTCTGGATTAATTAAATCCTTGGCGGTTTTTTGAATATCTTCAAGTTTAAGCGATCTCAAATCGTTCGCATAAGTGTTCCAATAATTATCGGGCAAATCAAAGCGCACAATCTCAGAAAGAGAACCGCTGACTGAACTTGCTGTTTCCCATTGACCAGGTAAGGACAAAGTTAATTTGCGCAAGGCGCGGTCAAGTTCTTCTTGAGTTGGTGGTTGGCTTGAAGAAATAGCTTCAAGCTCTTTACGAATTTCAGCCATGGATTCGGCAGTTTTATCTGTTTGCACAGAGGCCCAGCTTACATACGGACGCTGAGCTGCTGTATTCAGAAAAAAGGCATAGGCCCCGTAAGCCCAATGTTTATCTTCACGCAAATTCATGTTGAGCCGCGCATTAAATTCACCGCCGTAGATTGTGTTCATTAAATTACGGGCGAGTTCATTGCCAGATTTTTTGGCCTCTACCATTAAGCCACTGATTATGAATGATTGTTGTGAGTCAGGCCTATCGAGTAAATAAACCTGCTCTTTGGTCTGGGTGTTCACCTCGGCAAGCACTTTGTCAGGTGTTTTTCCAGCCTGCCAATCTGCAAAATGTTTTTCCAGTTTCGGCACGATTTCCTGCAAACTGGTGTCGCCGACAATAATCATGGTGGCATGGTTCGGTTTAAACCAGGTATCGTGATAACGCTTGAGTGTTTCGCTGGAAATTTCTGCGGTGCTTTCCTCCGTGCCCGATCCGGTCAAAGGTTGGCCGTAGGCGTGGTCCTTGCCGTACATTAATTTTGGCAACACGCGCAGCGCCATCGGAATGGGCGTGACTTTTTCGCGCTTAATCGTCGCGATACGCATTTTCTTCAAACGCTCCAATTCATGTTGCGGAAAAGTTGGATTTAAAATCACATCCGCGTAAATATCTAAAGAGTCATCCAGATTTTCTTTAAGCGTGTTCATCAAAACAACAGAATTATCTAAACCAGAACTGGCAGCGAGACTTGAACCCAGTAAAGCAATTTCTTCACTGATATCCTTAGAGCTACGTTTTTTTGTTCCTTCCAAAAGCATGGATAGCGCCATGCTGGATGTTCCAGCCAAGCCAAACTGATCGGAGGCGAATCCAGCATCCAGCATTAAACGAAAATCAATGGTTGGCACCGCATCGCGTGAGGCGAAAAGTAATTTCATGCCATTACTGAGTGTTGCTCTTTCGAATTTATCAAATTCCACTTCGGGAAATGAGTCGGGCATGGGGAGAGAGGTTCTGTCAGCACCTTGCGTTGCGACTTGAAGTTCGGGGTAAGGATGAACTTCCAGTACCAGCTTTGGGTGGCTCAACCAAGTCGATGCAACTTTTCGAATTTGCTTACTTGATGCCTCGGCGACCAAATTTAAATCATGTTTGTAAGCATCCGGCCTGCCGTCATAAACGGCATTCATGGCGAGAATATCAGATTTGCCTCCAAATCCACCGATGCGTTCAATACCGCGTATAAATCGACTTCGGTACTGGCTTTTAACGCGCTGCAATTCTTTTTTGTTTGGGCCTTTAGTAAGAAACTTTTGCACTTCTTCATTAACTGCAGCTTCAAGTTTGGTCAAACCGATGCCGGGTTGAGCTGTGGCCTGAATAATCAATGCGCTGGAAATTTCGCCAGGATAAATATAGGCAGCGGTAGAAGTCGCGATTTGATCTCGATATACCAGGCGATCATACAATCTGGAATTTTTACCGTAACCCAAAAAATCTGAAGTGAGATCCAAATAATTCAGATCATCGTCAGTGAGGGGCGGTATCGGCCAAACCATATAGATTCGTGCTTGTGGAACACGGTCTTCCATAGCAATGCGCTTTTCAGCATCCAGAAGCGGTACCCAGGATTTCGGTTTGGTGATGGGCGGGCCGGGAGGGATATCAGCAAAATACAATTTTACTTTCTCGATGACTTCTGCCGTTTTTACATCTCCGGCGATCACGACCACGGCGTTGTTAGGGCCGTAATAGGTGTTAAACCACGCTTTCACATCGTCCAGACTGGCCGCATTCAAATCTTCCATTGAACCAATTGTGGTCCAGGAGTAGGGGTGACCTTCCGGGTAAAGATTGCGTGCAATAACCTCGAATACCTGGCCGTATGGCTCATTTTCACCCTGGCGTTTCTCATTTTTCACCACGCCGCGTTGTGTGTCCAAGCCCGCTTGATCAATCGCGCCGAGCAAGTGACCCATGCGGTCAGATTCCATCCACAGTGTTAAATCCAGGGCTGTTTTAGGCACGTTTTGGAAATAATTTGTACGATCGATATTGGTGGTACCATTCATATCGGTTGCGCCTACTTTCCCCATAGGCTCAAAATATTCACCCTTAAAATTCTCTGTTCCATTGAACATAAGATGCTCAAACAAATGTGCAAACCCTGTTTTGCCAGGTGATTCATTCTTCGATCCAACGTGGTACCAAACGTTAACCGCCACAATCGGAGCCTTGTGATCTTCGTGAATGACGACGCGCAAGCCATTGTCTAGCGTCACTTCGGTATAGGGGATATCAACATTCTCAGCGATAACCAAGTGCGAAGTGAAAAGAAGGATGAGGCAAGACAAGATTCTTTTATATCGAGGCATTTTGTATTCCAAAATTGTGTATTCCAAATGTGTTTAATTTATTGGTTTCAAAAGAATAAACGCAAAGGTTACCCTCTGAAGTGCAATATGACCAGAGTATTCCAGAGTGGTTCTGGGTATCCTTCATTTTAGCCTTAATTTTTGATTTCGATGCCATCTCTGTTGTTTTAAGGTTCATGTCTGTAAAATTTCGTTTTCTCACGGTAGGTCAGATTTAACATGGCATTGCGATCTTGTGGCTCTATGCTCTTGCCGAAAGGTAAGGGGAAGTACTTTTTGTTTGCCGAACCCAAGGCCTTTGTGCAGGCAAATGAGCCAAAAGATGTGGAGCGCTGCTTGTGGCAATTACAAGACTACCTTGACGCAGGCAATTTTGTTGCCGGCTACCTTGCTTATGAAGCGGCAGCTGGCCTTAATCCCAGTATGTCTCAAGCGGTGCACACATCGCAGCCGAACTACCCTCTGCTTTATTTCGGTGTTTATAACGCGCCCACAGAAATCTCCCTACACACACTCGCTATGCAGACGGTCGAAAATTCGCAAAGCGAAAATTGGAACTTGAATTGGCAAGCCGATATCACGCAGCATGAGTACGCTGACAATATTCAAAAAATTAAATCAGCAATTGCGGCAGGCGATACTTATCAGGTTAATTACAGTTTTCGAATGAAAACAGAATTCAATCTTGACCCACTGCAGTTTTTCTTAAAGTTACAGCGCGCACAAGCTTCCGAATTTAGCGCCTATATGCAATTTGATGATTTTCAAATATGCTCAGCCTCGCCTGAATTATTTTTCAGTTTACAATCAGGAAAACTGCTGGCTAAGCCCATGAAGGGCACCATTAATCGGGGTTTACATAAAGCTCAAGATGCACAGCGCAAAGCCTGGTTGTTAGAATCAGAAAAAAATCGCGCTGAAAATCTGATGATAGTCGATATGTTGCGCAACGACTTGGGGCAGGTCGCAGAAGTTGGCAGCGTGAATGTTGATACCTTATTTGATATTGAAACCTATCCCACTGTATTTCAAATGACCTCAAGTGTGCGTGCTGAAACGAAACATTCTGCTATTGATGTACTAATGAAAATGTTTCCCTGCGCGTCGATAACCGGTGCGCCCAAAATCAATACAATGAAAATCATTGCCGAGCTTGAGGCGTCTGCCAGAGGAATTTACACCGGCAGCATGGGGTATATCACACCGGCTAACGATGCGCTTTTCAACGTCGCAATTCGAACTGTATTTATTGATAGTCTTGCAAAAACCGCCAGCTACGGTGTGGGTGGCGGCATAGTGTGGGACTCAACCGCAAAAGACGAATATAAAGAATGTCGATTTAAAGCAGAAATCCTGACTCGCGAGCCGCCTGATTTAAAGTTGCTTGAAAGTATGTATATGAATGAGCAGAAAGAAATTTATTTGTGGGATCAGCATATCAAGCGCTTGCGAGAAACCAGTGAATATTTTGGTTTTGCTTTCTCTGAGCAGAGCGTTAGCAAGCAAATTCAAGAAGCATTGAATGGGGTCTCGGGCGAAGCAGCAAAAATTCGTTTATTGCTTGATGCGCAGGGCAATGTTGATCTGGAATTCCAGGATTTAAAAAGCAAAGTGGGTCAAAGGGTAGGAGTGTCGCGGGAACGTTCTAATACACAGTCCCGATTTGTTTATCATAAGACCTCACAACGCCAGTTTTATCTTTCGATTTTGGATAAGATCCCACTGGATGATGTCATTATTGTTAATCTAGAAGGGCGGGTTACCGAAAGTTGTTTCGCCAATATCGCAATATACAAGGGTGAAGATTTAATTACTCCGCCACTCACAGACGGGCTCTTAAATGGCACTTTCCGTAGCATGCTTCTGGAAAAGAAAATTATTACAGAAACGCCAATTAGTCTGGAAGATTTACAAAATGCAAAGCAAGCTTACTTGCTGAATTCTGTTCGAGGATGGATGAAGCTAGAAAAGCGCGAATCCAATCTTGAGGGCTTGCTTGAATATGAAATAGTTGAAGAAAGTTTTCAACTGCCGAGCTTAGCCGGTCCTGGCGTTACTGTCGGGAAGGTCTGAATCTAAATTTTCTTCTTCCTCGGGCTCTTCAATTTCTTCTAAAGTTAGCTCGCCAAAACTACTTGCTGACGGAGATCCACTTATTTCTTTTTCTTTCTCGCCGTCTCCTTCGTTTAACTTAATACGCAAGCGCAAATTGTTGGCTGAGTCTGCATTGGCTAGTGCATCGTCCAAGCTAACTTTTCCAGCCTTATACAGTTTGAAGAGAGCGGCATCGAAGGTTTGCATACCGAGATTTTCGGATTTCTCCATAATTTCTTTTATTTCCGTTAGTCGCCCTTTTAGCACTAGCTCTTGAATGGTTTTAGTGCCCAATAAAACTTCAACGGCAGCACAGCGTTTACCATCAATAGTGGGTACGAGGCGCTGTGAAACAAAAGCGCGTAAATTTTGCGATAGTCCCATCAATAACTGTGGACGTTTCTCTTCGGGAAATAAATTAATGATGCGTTCCAGTGCCTGGTTAGCATTGTTTGCGTGTAAGGTTGAAATTGCAAGGTGACCCGTTTCTGCAAACTCCAAAGCGTGTTCCATTGTTTCTCTATCACGAATCTCGCCAATCAAAATCACATCGGGCGCCTGACGCAAGGTGTTTTTTAAAGCATTTTTAAAGCTGCGTGTGTCGACGCCAACTTCTCTTTGGTTAATGATACTTTTTTTATGCTTGTGTACGTATTCAACCGGATCTTCGATTGTGATGATATGGCCGCCGCTTGAAGTGTTGCGATGATCAATGAGTGCGGCCAAAGAAGTCGATTTACCGGATCCTGTTCCGCCAACAAATAAGACCAATCCGCGTTTTGTCATGATCACATCTTTTAGCACGGTGGGCAGGCCAAGATCCTCAAATTTAGGAATATCCGTGTTAATGTTTCGCGCAACAATCGAGATTTCATTGCGTTGTTTAAAAATGTTAATACGGAAGCGCCCAACCCCTGAAATTGATATTGCCAAATTCATTTCCAGCTCATGCTCAAATTCCTTGCGCTGTTCTTCATCCATGATGGTGTAAGCAATATCTTCGATCTCGCCAGGCTTATAGGAAACCTGAGAAAGGGGTTTTAAAGTACCCTGGAATTTAGCGCAGGGTGGTGCTCCTGTACTTAAGTAGAGATCCGAGCCGTCTTTCTTCGCCAAAATATATAAAAAGTTGTCGATTGGTGTGCTCATGGTATGAGAGGTTTGAATTAAGGGCGCACTTTTCAGTATAGGCTTGTCTTTCCAAAGTGCAGAAAAAGTACAAGAAAAATTACCGGTTTCTTGCCGGATAAATTGAGCGCCAAATCGCTCGAACAATTTTACTGAGACTGGTAAATCAGCAACATCCCGATAAAGAAACTGAAAAGGATAGGGATTAATACTGCATACAACGGAGAAAATCCCAGCAGAAAGCTGGCGGGAGCAAGCAACTGCTGACTGAATTGAAAAACGAGTCCAACAAGCACTCCCATAAAAACACGAAAACCCATGGTGGTTTGTCTCAATGGCCCAAGTATGAAAGAAATTGCGATGACAACCAGGCTCGCTGTGGCAAGTGGTTGTAGAACTTTCTTCCAAAAGTTGAGTTGGTATTCGCTTGAATCCAAACCCTGGCGCTGCAGATAATCGACATAACCCACAAGACGTTGCATGGGTAAATCTTCTGGATCCAAAACCAAAACGTTGAGCAAATCCGGAGAGACTTCTGTTACCCAGGTGCGTGTGGAAAAACTGAATTGTTCTGTTCTATCGTTATCGAAGCTGGTTACTGAACCGTTTTCTTCAAACCAGGAATCACCCTGGTAAATGGCAGATTCTACATGGCTGCTCTCCAACAGAATCCCCTTGTCGTCAAACTGGTGGCGGGTAATCCCCAGGAGTTGTCCATTTGGTAATACCGCATTGAAATACATGAATTCGTTGCCTTCGCGGTTCCAGTAGCCTTGATTAATTTGCAAGGCGTTGACATCCTGTTTCGCGAGCGAGCGGTAGCTGTCTACATATTGATTAGAATAAGGTGAAACGAATTCACCAATAACAGAGCCGAAAATAATAAAAATCAGAGCGGCTCGCATCACGGACCAAATAATTTGAATCACAGAAACACCCGCTGCGCGAATGACTACAAGCTCACTGGTAGAAGCCAATATGCCGAGACCTACCAAAGAGCCCACGAGGCAGGAAAGGGGTAAATAATCATATAAACTACCAGGTGCCTCAAGCATGACAGTGAACAAGACATCGGCAAAACCATAGTCGTTATTCATGTCACCCAATTGATCAACAAGGGAAGACAAGGAATCAAGGGCAACGATTACCAGTAGAGCGATCGAAATAGTGCCAAAGATAGTGCGTGAAATATAACGTTTAATTTTTTTCACGCAGGATTCTCAATTTTCTTGGTAAATAAAAATTCCAGGATCGAATGCCACTTTAAAATGAGGAAAGCGAGCAAGAAGAAAAAAAGATGAACCAGCCACAAAATTGCTTGTGGTGCATTACCTTCTTCAAGCCGACCACGCGCAGAATATATCGTTACTAAATAAGTGAAATACAAAAGTACGGCGGGAAAAATGCGCGAATAGCGACCCTTGCGCGGTTCAGTTTTACTCATCGGCACCGCGAGAAAGCCAACAACCAAAACAAGAACGGGGATAGATAAACGCCATTGCAAAGCAGCCATATTTTCGGGCGTTGGATTGTTGAATAGTTCGCGAGTACTTAGGCCATCGATGGGGTTTTTGACTTTTATCTCCTCGTAGTCAGGTTCAGGCAAGGCTTGTGACCAGGTTGAAAATTCAACCACCTGATATTCAACATCACCAGGTCTGCCGGTGTACCGGCGACCATTGCGCAACAACAAAAACTTCCGTCCAGTATTTTCATCTATGACTGTTTCACCGGTGTCCGCAGTGAGAATAGAAACTTCATCTGCATTGGTTTCCGAGTTCGTTGCCATAAACACTTTTCTGAGCTGTTTTTTATCTTCGCTTATCGATTCCGCATAGGTCACTCCGGCATTTTCACTGAGATAGTGAAAGCGCATGGGTTTAAGTGTTTCGAATTCAGTGCGCGCCCTTTGGTCTGCCATTAGCGTTTCGGAAGCGTTAGCGCCCTTGGGCCCAAGTACCAGGCTAAAGAGGCCGGCGGTGATAGCGACAATAACTGCAGCAACCTGTGTAAAAGTGATGAGTTGATTTTGACTCATGCCACAAGCTGAAAGCACAGTCATTTCACTGTCCACGTACAGTCGCCCGTAGGCCAGCAGCACCCCCAAAAAGAAAGCCAGTGGAATAATCAATTCTAGAAATCCGGGTAAGCGGTAAAGCATTAGCTGCAATAACACACTCGTATCGAGCACCCCGGAGGCCGCTTTGGCCAGATATTTAATAAAGCGGGCGCTAAAGACGATTAATAGGAGCACAAAGCAAACCGCCAGTGTTGTGGTCAGCACTTCACGAATCAGGTAACGAAAGATAATCAAAGAGTGGCTCCGACAAAGGTCTGCTAAAGAAGGCAATTGTAACGATCTGTTGCGGATTTATTAAGCGCTCAGTTTGCCGTACACTATGTAAAAACAAAAAACATCAAAATAGCGACAGGGTTTTTAATGATTTATACATATATCCAGTCTGCAATTGAGAAACATCAATCGCAGTGTGCTGTAGTATTTTGTACCAAAGAGGGGTTGCTGGAGAGCGCTCGACAAGTTGATGAAGCAAGCGCCGGGTTGCTAAGCGCTGTTCTGAAGAATAAGGATATTGGTCAAAAATCGGGTCAACACCTGTGGTTGCCTCAGGTACCGGGCAAACAGCCCTGGGACAGAGTCCTGCTGGTTCAGCTAGGTAAAGCGGTCTCTCAAAAAGGTGCAGACAGCGCCAAATTCAATGAAACCACGCTTGAAAGTACTCTGGAGAAGGTCGCTAAGTTGCTGGTTCACTCACCCGCAAACGAAGCATCCCTATACCTGGACAACATTGATGTAAAAGGACGGGATGGACTAACACGAGATTCAGAATGGGTCCTGAGAACTCTGGTGGCCAAAACCGAGTACGTGGCTTATCGCTATGCACATAAGAAAGCGAAACAGGCTTCAAAACTCAAAAAACTGAAAATTTCATACAGCTTGGTGCCCCAGGCAAAAGCCAAAAAATGCCTTGCTGAAGCCGAAGCACTGGGCTCAGGTGTGAATTTTGCGCGCGAGCTGGGCAATTTACCGGCGAACATTTGCACACCAGTCTATTTGGCTGACCAGGCCAAGAAATTGGCTGCACAACATCCCAATCTGAGTGCGAAAAGTCTAACTGAAAAGCAAATGGATAAGCTCGGTATGCACTCCTTGCTGTCTGTCTCGCGCGGTAGTGATGAAGAAGCGCGTTTAATCATCATGGAATACAAGGGCAGTAGCGCCAAACAACCGCATGTATTGGTGGGCAAAGGCATTACCTTTGATACGGGCGGGATCAGCCTCAAACCTTCACCGGCAATGGATGAAATGAAATTTGATATGTGTGGTGCCGCTAGTGTGTTTGGCACCATCAAGGCGCTTGCAGAAATGAAGGCCAAGGTTCACGTAGTGGGCATTGTGGCGGCTGCCGAAAACATGCCCAGTGGGCGAGCGACAAAACCCGGTGATGTCGTGACCTCGATGTCTGGTCAGACCATCGAAATCCTGAATACTGATGCGGAAGGTCGTTTGGTCCTGTGTGACGCACTCACCTATGCAGAAAGATATAAACCAAAAACCATTGTCGATATCGCCACCTTGACTGGCGCCATCATTGTTGCGCTGGGCAATCATGCTTCCGGTTTATACGCGAATGATCAAAAATTGGCCGAATCCTTGTTGCAATCTGGAGAGCGCGCAAATGACAGGGCTTGGCAAATGCCCCTTTGGGACGATTATCAAAAACAACTGGATAGTAATTTTGCTGATATCGCCAATATCGGTAATCGCGGTGGAGGCAGTATCACCGCGGCGTGTTTTCTGTCGCGGTTTACAAAAAAGCAACGCTGGGCTCACCTGGATGTCGCTGGCAGCGCTTTTAACGGTGGAACAACAGGTAAGGGCGCCACGGGCAGACCTGTTCCCTTATTGGTTGACTACGTGCTGAACAATTAACTTTATGACCAGAGTTGATTTTTACGTATTACAAAATAAGGATCTTTTGGAAGATCGCTACCACTTTGCCTGTCGACTGGTTGAAAAAGCGGTTAAGCAGGGCAACCGTGTTTTGATATCAACAGCCAATCAGGAGGAAAGTCATAAAATGGATGCACTCCTTTGGTCATATGCTCCTGATTCTTTTGTTCCACATGAGCTAAAATCAGCGCAAAATCAGCCTGCAAGCCCAGTGCTAATTAGTCATTCTGAAGACGACGAATCTCATCATGATGTTATGGTAAATTTGTCTCTTGGCTTGCCTGAATTTTTCAGTCGCTTCAAACGTGTAACTGAAATTGTTGTGCAGGAAGAAACGGTATTAAAAGCAACTCGAGATAACTATTCCTGGTACAAGGACAGGGGATATCCGTTGAATACCCATAAGATGTGAGATGTATGGCCGAAACAAAAGAAAAATCGCATAAGAATTCTAAGCATGCAATGTTACGTGAGCTCGAAGATATCAAAGATTCCTTACGTTCTGAAGATATTAACATTCCCATTCTCACCGACACCGTAAACGATAAAACCCCACCTGTCGAAGAACAATTAGCCTTTGATGAAAAGCTCATTTTTGATGAGGCTGACGAAGATGAAGAAGTTGCGCTTCAATTTGGAGATGACAGCGAATTAGATGAAGAAGCCTTATTGCGAGCGGCTTACCGGGAAACCCTCAACGGGGCTCCAATCCTTGAAGGGCAACAATCATTATTTGATGACGACATTCATCGTACCGGTGTAAGACAGGCAATTAATTCTGAAGATTATGAACTATTACCCACTGCTCGCGGAGAAAACCCGTTCTTACCGCAGCATATTCGCGACAGACTGAGCCAGGGTAAAAACAGCTTTCTCGAAGAAATTGCAATGGTGAGCGCATCACTGAACCGGAATACTCGATTATCTGAACATCCACTCGACCCTAATCGGGCAGAAATCAGCCCGCCAAAATCATCCAAACCAAATTTAGATCAGCAAATTTTGGTTGATGAGTTGGTTGCGCACTATCTTCCGCAAATAGAAAAAGATTTACGCAGAAAACTCCTGGAAATTCTCACAAACCAGGAAAAATAGCTGCGTGCTGCTGTTATAATCCCCGCCTTTTTAACCAACTTGAAGCTGTCCATGGAAAAAACCTATCAACCCTCGGCTATAGAAAAAGAAATTTACGAGCGCTGGGAACAAGCGGGCTATTTCGCTCCTTCTGGTGAAGGTGAGCCTTATTGCATCATGATTCCACCACCAAATGTGACGGGAAGTCTACATATGGGGCATGGTTTTCAGGAGAGTATCATGGACGCCTTGATTCGCTACCACCGAATGCAAGGTCGCAACACACTTTGGCAAGTTGGAACAGATCACGCTGGAATCGCAACACAAATGGTGGTTGAAAGATTACTGGCGGCTGACAACAAAAGTCGTCACGATCTGGGGCGAGAAAAATTTACCGAAAAAGTATGGGAATGGAAAGATCATTCCGGTGGAACAATTACTCGACAATTGCGACGACTCGGTGCGAGTCCGGATTGGAGTCGTGAACGTTTCACGATGGATGAAGGTTTTTATCAAGCGGTACAGGAAGTCTTTGTTCGCTTGTATGAGGACGGATTAATTTATCGCGGCAAACGCCTGGTGAACTGGGATCCAAAATTACATACCGCGATTTCAGATCTGGAAGTGATCAGTGAAGAAGAAAAAGGCCATCTTTGGCATTTTCGCTATCCTCTGAGTGATGGTTCCGGCCAATTGGTTGTTGCCACTACAAGACCCGAAACGATGCTCGGCGATACCGCAGTTGCCGTGCATCCCGATGACGAGCGCTACAAGGCATTCATTGGAAAAACCATTAAACTGCCTCTCACCGACAGAGAAATACCTGTTATTGCGGATGATTATGTTGATAAAGATTTTGGTACCGGCTGTGTCAAAATCACACCCGCTCATGATTTCAATGACTACGAGATGGGCTTGCGGCATGATCTGCCTCTGATCAATATCTTTAATGACGATGCGCAAATAAATCAAAATGCACCTGAGAAATATCAGGGCATGGATCGCTTTGAAGCACGCAGGCTTATTGTCGAAGATTTGGATGCATTAGGTTTATTGGAAAAAATTCAGGATCACATTCTGAAAGTTCCTCGCGGCGATCGCAGTAATGTTGTGATTGAACCGTACCTCACTAATCAGTGGTACGTAAAAACCCAGGAACTTGCTGCAGATGCAATTAAAGTTGTTGAAAGTGGTGAAATAAATTTCGTTCCCAAACAATATGAAAATATGTATTTTTCCTGGATGAGAGAAATTCAGGATTGGTGTATCTCACGTCAATTATGGTGGGGCCATCGCATTCCCGCTTGGTATGACGACAATGGCAAGGTCTATGTCGGTCGCAATGAAAAAGAAGTGCGCGAAAAATATGGATTAAATACAGCCATACAACTAAAACAAGACGACGACGTACTTGATACCTGGTTTTCGTCAGCATTGTGGACTTTTGGTACCCTCGGTTGGCCGGAAGACACAGATTTTCTGAAAACATTTCATCCCACTTCCGTTTTGGTGACGGGCTTCGATATTATTTTCTTTTGGGTCGCGCGCATGATTATGATGACCCTCTACTTCAAAAAAGAAATTCCCTTTAAAACGGTTTATGTTCACGGCTTAGTGCGCGACAGCCACGGGCAGAAAATGAGTAAATCCAAAGGCAATGTGCTCGATCCTATTGATTTGATCGATGGTATTGATTTGGAGAGCCTGGTGGAAAAGCGTACATCAGGTATGCAGGTTCCCAAGCTTCGCCAAAAAATTGAAAAAATGACGCGTCAGGAATTTCCTGAGGGTATTGCCTCTTACGGCACCGACGCCTTGCGTTATACCTATTACTCCCTGGCTTCGACGGGCCGCGATATTAATTTTGATGTGGGCCGTATCGAAGGGTATCGCAACTTTTGTAATAAATTATGGAATGCTTCGGCCTATGTGCTGATGAACACCGAAGGTTTGAATCCTCTGGAAACAGATTACAGTTTGAGTTTGGCTGATCGTTGGATTATTTCGCGCCTTCAGGAAGCCGAACAAGCTGTTGCAGAGGGCATGAATACTTATCGCCTGGATCTGGCGAGCCAGGCACTTTACGATTTTATTTGGAAAGATTATTGCGATTGGTATTTGGAATTAACCAAGCCGGTATTGTGGGACGATTCTAGCGATACAAAAATCAAAAATGGAACGCGCAGAACTTTGATTCGTGTACTCGAAGCGACTTTGCGCTTAGCCCATCCCCTTATGCCTTTTATCACGGAAGAAATCTGGCAAAAAGTAAAATCCCTGGCCGGGAAGGAAGGGGAGAGCATCATGCTTGCAAGCTATCCTAAGCCCGACCCGGACAAAATTGATAGCCAGGCTATTGCAGATGTCGAGTGGTTAAAGTCGGTAATTGAAAGTATTCGAGCCATTCGCGGCGAAATGAAGATTCCGGAAAAGAAAACAGTTCCTCTTTATTTTGCCAACGCCTCTAAAAATGATGAGCGCTGCATCAAGGAAAATTATCAGTTTCTCAGCAAGCTGGCGCATTTGGAAACAATCCAGGTTTTGCAGGCAGGTGAAGAAGCGCCGGTTTCAGCTCCTGCGTATGTGGGAGACTTGGAAATTTTAATTCCCATGGCGGGCTTGATTGATAAAGATGCAGAGCTGGCACGCCTGGAAAAAGAATTAAACAAGTTGCAACAGGAATTGCAGCGTTTGCAAGGTAAACTAAACAACGAAAAATTTGTCAGCAATGCGCCAGCTGAGGTTGTTGAAAAGGAAAAATCAAAACTCGCAGACTGTCAAAGTACTGCAGAAAAGCTCAGCATACAAAAAGCCAAAATCAGCGAGTTGTAATGCTTATTGAAATTATTCTCGAACTTTTTTGATGACAACAACCTTTGTTTTGCTTAGTCGATCGTGTAAACACAAGTTATCTTTGTCAAAAAATTTCCAAATATAGGGCAATAGAAAAATAACCACTAAAGTGGGTGATAGCAGCGCGCGTATCAAGCAATTGCGAGGCGTCGCCAATAAATTATCTTGCCCAAGCAGCTTTAGTCTCCATGCGCGCATGCCAAGTGTCTGCCCATCTTTTTGCCAGAAATAGAAAAAGAAAAAAGTGAGCGAGGCGTACCATGCCATGGGATATACAGGGCTAGTCAATACAGGGACATAATCCTCTTGCGGTGCACTGTAGAAAATCGAATGAATCATTAAAGCCAGCGCAAAAAAAACCAGGCTCAATGCAACAAGAATAAAAAAATCGTAAACCAATGCAGCGATGCGACGCCAAATTTCAGCGGATTCTTTCTCGATAAGAAAATGAGACATAGGGGTGTTTTATTTTTAAAAATGAAATTATACCTGTGAAATATTTGAGTCACCATAAAAAAACCCGCTCTATAAGAGCGGGTGAAAAGATTACAGGCTAATTAAGGGGGGGGGAGCCTGTATGCGAGGAATTTAAAATGGCACTACATAATTTAGAGCAAACTGATCATCTTTAAACCGAAATCGATATTGATGTGCATACTTCGATCTCTCTTTATCCGCTTCTTCTGAGTTTCGATTTTTTTGCGTTAGTCTCCATAATGCGTTGCTCAAATTTTGTTTAAATACGTTGCGATACTTGCTTCTGTCAACGTGTTCTGCCAGCAGCCAATAAACATTCAATCTATGTTGAGTGTGGCTACTTGAGTTGTTTCTAAGTGCTTCAGCAAGCTCAAGTAAAGCTTCGTCATCCATCATTGAACGGGGAAGCAAGCCCATGGTTTGCATCTGATCAGTATCAAGATCAAAGTATTTTTGATCGCTGTTTATCCACTCATCTGCTGAAGCCAGGCAAGGGAAAAACAGCGCAGCTAAAAAAGCTGCTTTGTATTCCATACCCATAACGCACCTCATTCATATAGACTGAGTATGGCTAAATAGACGCCAAAAGAAAGTGCAATACTTAGATGTGATTTTTATAGCCGGGAGGTATTTGGGTACGAAATATTGTTAATGTTCTTCACAAATAGTGAGCAAACATTGAGGCGGCCAGTCACACTGTTAGTGGACACTAACAGTAGTTTTTGATAATCGTTCTTATTTACAGCGTTTTATAGCCCAGAGAGAATTGAATTTCGGGGGATATAGCGAATTATTCCTGCCAGAATTAGGCGCTTTCGCGGGTTTCACAGAAATTAATAACCAGCGCAGCCTGTTGTAGCGATTGCCCAAGGCTAATTCGGCCTGATCCCGTTAAAGGAACTGACTCTCGCCGCAGATAAAGTTCATCTGTTGAGGTGTTTTGCAGGTAACTACCATTGGTGCTGTGATCTTCCAGCACA
Organism: Cellvibrionaceae bacterium; assembly: GCA_050299435.1. Classification (GTDB taxonomy): domain Bacteria; phylum Pseudomonadota; class Gammaproteobacteria; order Pseudomonadales; family Cellvibrionaceae; genus 1162T-S-0a-05. Next base: position 57,101 of record JBNKVX010000014.1, read on the forward strand.
AACTTTCCGCGGTGAAAATAAATGGAACAATGGCGTCGTGAGGTTTTTTGATCTTCCAGACAGATATCAGCAAAAGCGGGGTCACGCCCAATAACGAGTGGATTACTTCGAGAATCCAAACCACGTACCGTACCGTTAATTTCAAGCGTGAGTGTCGGCGCCATATCGATATCTTTGATAGCCGTACTGCCAACGCGAGTGGCATCAAGAGAGTCGCGTGAGTTGGCATCCCAACTGAGCCGATAGACCAACACTTTCTCTTGTGTGCCTTTCAATTTCACCCGATCAAAAGCCTCGCATTGATGTGCGAGCCAAGGGTTTAGCCTGTCAACACATTCGCTTGTCAACACAACCTGATTGGGTTGAGCTAAACGTGCAAGAAACGCAGCGTCATTCACCGTGTCTCCAAACACATCATTTTTGAAATACAAAACATCACCGACATCGATTCCGGTACGCATTGAAATGTTAATGGATTTTAATTTGAGACCGATTGCAATTGTTGCTTCACACGCCTGTTCGGCAGACGCAAATTCAAGCATTGCCTCATCACCGATTGTTTTTATTACACGGCCTTCCAGCTGTTCCGAGACCGAGCACATAATAGCCAAAGCCTCATCAATAACCTCCTTGGCTTTATCATTACCCAGGCGCGTATAGAGCCCTGAGCTGCCCACGATATCGCAGAACATGATTGCGGCCTCAGCGGTTTCCTTGTACTTCATGTATTAGCAGATCTCATTTTTGTGACGGGGCGCATAGAATAACACTGAAAACAACTCTTGAGTATTTTAGCAGTTTATGGAATTAATTGGCTTGATAAATGGCGTCAAAAATCGCTGCTTCGCTGTGAAATTTTTGTAGCTCAATTTCATAGTGATCACCGTCCTCATCTATATGGACGATTTTTCCAATTTGAAAGTTCAGTTCAGGGATCAACCATATTTCAGTTTGTTTGGTTTTGTCGTCATCTTGCAGCTTTAATTTGAGGCTCTGATATTTTTTTTCTTCAAGCTGCATGGTTTCTTCACCTTCCACTACAAACATATAATCTTTGATCTTGCGATGCTTAATTACTTTATAGCTTAAAATATCTCCTTTTTTTAGCTTACTACTGAAGGTCTCGCGCTGAAGTTGTAATTGATAAAGACTTGGATCAAAAAGACCCAATTTTAAATCGTGAACGGCAGTTCTATCGGCTTTACCTTTTCGTCGATAGGTCGCTTTTTTTTGCGCCCAATCAAAATCGATTGTTTCCTGTTTTTTTATACCAAAAATATTGCGTTTGTAAATATATTGCCTGGGAAGGATGTTATTTTCGGCAAGTGAGAAAATGCTGGTTTCCTTTATGCTGCCTAAAGCGTGCTCAATTGTGGATTCAAAGACATAGTCGCCATTTTCAAGCATTTTCAATATGCGGCGGCTGCTCACCTTAAAGTTTCCCGATTTGCCTTTGTATTGTGAATCAAACAAAAGTTTCTCGTCGGCCTGAGTCCAGGCAGACGAAAATACAAACAGTAAACTAGTTAGTAAAAAGGCATATTTCATAAATATTTCTCTTAACCAACACTATCATGTAGGGGGCAAGCTGAATAGCGGATGAATCTGCACAAAAAAGGGAGCGCTGGGCTCCCTTTTACATAGCAATCTAAGCGAATTATTTGCCAGCAATAAATGCAATTAAATCGACAACTTTATTTGAATAGCCAATTTCATTGTCATACCAGGACACCAGTTTGACAAAGTTATCATTAAGCGCAATACCTGCATCTGCATCGAACACCGATGTGCATTTCTCACCGATAAAATCATTGGATACGACCAAGTCTTCGGTGTAACCCAAAATACCTTTAAGCTCACCTTCAGAGGCTGCTTTCATCGCTTTACAGATATCTTCATAGCTCGCAGGCTTTTCAAGTCGGCAAGTCAAATCTACCACTGAAACATCGGGAGTTGGAACGCGAAAGGCCATACCCGTTAATTTTCCGTTCAATGATGGAATTACTTTGCCCACGGCTTTTGCTGCGCCAG
>JBNKVX010000015.1:0-57722 GCA_050299435.1 Cellvibrionaceae bacterium
CTGGGATTATCGATAGTCAGGCAACTTTGTGAACTCATGCATGGCCACATCCAAGTCGAAAGTACAGAAAATAAAGGCAGTAATTTTACCTTTGATATTCGGCTTCAAAAAATGGAATCGTACGAACCAAAACCAAATATAAACTTCAACAAAGTGAGTGTATTTTTGGTAGACGAGCATGCAGCGAGCCGCAAAGCTATTAGCGATTTATTGAAGAGCTGGGGAATGGATGTTACAGAAACGGATAAAAAAGGCTTGCCGCTCGCTAGGTCTGCCGGAGACGATCCACACAAATTCAGCTTTGCTCTTGTTGACCAGGCTGTACTGGAGGACAACAGCTGCAAATCACTCATTTTAGAAACAATAACTGACACACCCATTTTTAAACGTATCTTACTTGCCAGCTCTTTAGAATCCACTGATAACCTTGATCTTGCAAATATCGGTTTCGGCGAAGTAATAACAAAACCCCTTACACCATCAGACTTACTCGACACCCTAATTACCCTGGAAGAAAAAACTGATTCCAAGCCTAAAAACCCTGGAAACGAAAACCTTACAGAGCAGACCGAATCGAATTATTTATTTCCTGGCCTCGATCAAAAACCACGCATTCTTTTAGTAGAAGACAGTGAAATTAATCAGGAAGTGGCTTCGAGTGTGTTAGAAGATTTTGGTCTTGAAGTGGATTGTGCAAACAATGGTGCGGAGGCAATTGACTTACTTAAAGCCTCGAACACAAACCAGCCCTACGCCCTGATATTGATGGATTGTCAAATGCCCGTGATGGATGGCTATCAAGCCACACAAGAAATTCGCCTTGGACACGCAGGACTCCACTTTAAACACATTCCAATTATCGCAATGACAGCAAACGCTATGGCGGGCGAAAAAGAAAAGTGCCTTGATGCAGGGATGAACGATTACGTAAGTAAACCCATTGATCAAGAACACCTCATGGTAACTCTCAAATTATTTCTCAACAGGCAATAGGCTCTAGCGCTCTGCGCAAACCTTGAGAGAGATGTTTGGGGTAAGCTTTCGTCAAAGACACTGAGCAACACCCTTGAAAATCACAAAATTGTGCTACAGCATCTGCAAATGCAGCAAGGATGAGATCTTCATCAAAACCATGTTGTTCTAAATGTAGTGACTTAATTTCTAAATGACGGGTTTTTCGATGCGCTTTGCAATCCATTCTTCCAATAAATTTATCTCGAAAAAGCAAGGGCAAACTAAAGTAACCATATTGACGTTTTGCCTCAGGCACATAACATTCTATTTGATAGTCGAATTGAAATAATGCTTTTAGCCGTTCACGCTGAATAACACTGTTGTCGAAAGGCGACAGAATTGACATGCGCTTACTCATTCGAGGAAGAGAGCGTTCTAGTCCACCCGCTTCTATTACAAATAATTCACCGCTTTTGATTTGTATTTGTTCTAAAATGCCCTGCTCCAAGCTTTCGTTTACCAAAACTTTTACCGCTTTCCGTAGATCGGCATTTTTACGCAAGTAGGTTAGCCCTTTGAGCGATGCAAAACCGTGGCAACGTAACTGTTGATCTACAATATGCGCTGCAAACTCTTCTATATCAGGAAGCTGGGTGTTGATGTGGGAAGGCAGTACGCGTTCAGTTAGGTCATAGGTTTTTTGGAATCCTTCACGCTTACTCACCATGAGCTCCCCTTCCATATACAACTGTTCGAGTGCCTTTTTCGCGGGTTTCCAGTCCCACCACCCTGCGCGTTTTTTGGTATTAGTTTCTAAATCACGAGACCGTAAGGGGCCATCTGAACGTATACGCGCTAACAATTCCCTCATGAGCTTTTTATCAGGAGTTCTATACCAATGGGTTTGGCCGCTTTTAATGGCATGTTTGTAGGGCAAGGAGAAACGAAAATCGTCGATAGGTAACAAAGCAGCTGCATGCGTCCAATATTCAAAAATATCTCCATCAAGCATCATTTGATGTGTCATAGCTGGCTTGAATTTTGGCACTCTGGAATAAAAAACATGATGGTGAGCACGTTCCACCACCGAGATGGTATCTATCTGCACATAGCCTATGTGATTAATCGCTTTACGTGCGCCAGCCAGACCAGACCCGAAGGGCTTTGCTTGAAGCAAACCTTGCGCGGATAACGCAATACCGCGTAAACGCGCTAGATCTTGTGAACTTTTAATCTCAATTGGAGCCATATTCTTGCTCTAACATCTTTGTAATATTTTATAAATTGAGATTATTCAGGAAACGGCCAAAAGCGGACATTAGTCTTTTTTCGACCGTGTAACACTTTTAATTTCCCTGCACCACTACCTGCTTAGCAATTTGAATGAACGCAGTTCCGATATGATTTTCGATTAATTTATAGGCCGCAGTGGAACCTAACGTATGGATAAATATATGATGTACTGATAATACTAAATCTTGTAGTTTTTTATCTTTCTCCAATGGCTCTATTTTTAATCCAATTTTTTTGCATGTATCCATTGAGAGGTGACGAGCATGATTCTTTGTCAGAGCATGATCACCTAATTCATTAATTACCTTTTTAATTTTAGACTCAGCGGTTTTTAGGCCTTTAAACATACCGGTCTTTAGCCAATCAGCGACCATTTCTTGAGACCAATCTATTGATTTCTCACATTCTCCGATAAAAGTAGGGCTGTATTTTGCAAGAATAGGTTGCCAAACAGGGATGCTGGCAACATCTGTCTTTATTTCGGACTTAGCTCGTTCAAACTCCTCTACTACTCCATGTGCTGGAATTCCGTTAATTTGAGGATCTATCGGTCCTAGACTCGACTCCTTACCCATATAAATTTTTTGTGCAGAGCAAGCTATCATAGTACCAGCAGACATCGCTAACTGAGGGACAAATACATTTATATTTGTCCCGAACATCGCTCTCAAGTAATCCACCAAAGACTCTGTTGCTGCTATGTTTCCTCCGGGAGTGTGGAGAACTAAATCTAATCCAGCTTTCTTATCAAGCTGGTGAATGACAGACATAAAACCATTTTTGTCGGCGTCGTTGACCTCAACTCCTTGAAGTCCAGGTTTTTGTAACCAACCTGAGTAATACGCTATTACGTTCCTACCAGTATAATTTGCTAGTTCTCGTAGGTATTTTCTACGAACAATATCGTACGTGCTTCCTGCTTCTTTTAATTCGTCTGAAATTTCATTCCAATTTGGCATTCTTATTTCCCTTCGCAATTAGTACCATCTTTAGACTCAGAGCGAATCTCAATAAAAGTCACTTCTTTCTCGTCCTTGCCTCTAGAATAACTTTCAAATTCTATATATTTCCGTCTTTTCTCCGGCGTATCGAGATCTAACCTTTCAAATATATCTTGACTTTCTTTTTTAGACATCATGTCGATCCTTATTGTAATTATAGATAGCCCAATAAAAGCTGACTAATTTACTGCCATTTTACTTTTAACTGTAATACTCCAACCTAATTAATAACATTGGTCTTTTTTCGTTTATAAAAAGGTGTCCCACATAAATGTTCTTCTAATTTTTTAAATTTCACACCTTTAAATTGGTCATAAGATATTAGACCAAGCCTACACAACCTTTTTTGAAGAAATTGATAGCTAACTTTCGCTTTGCATCCAGTTTTTAACCTTACTATATCTTCGGGCCTCCACATAGAAATATTCAAATTTTTAATATCCTCTGAAAATTCACACTGCGGATAAATAAATTCCGCTGCAAAAATTTCTGCTCCAATTTCTATGGGCTCATTTCTATTGTACTCGCCACAATGTATTGCTCCAGAATTTATAAATTCTTGATCTTCGTAATGATGCTTTAATTCATGCGCGAGAGCAAACAACTTGGGTTCGTCGGGTAGTTTACGCTGAATAGCTACAGAAAAATCACCATCATCGCACATATAAACGGCTTTTATTTTTGACGGCAGCGGCCAAAGATCTATTTTTACACCTTCTTTTTTATATATTTTTCGAATCTCTCTTAATCCGAATGCGTCAGTTTTTACATTGTGCTGTTTTCTTTTCTCCCTCGCTAGTTCCTTTAAAGATTCGTAATACAGGTACCTATCCATGAGTATCTCACTTCTTACGACTTTTTCCAGGAGCATTCTTAAGAAGTTGTCTACCTTTGCGAAACTCTGCATACCGCACTACTTCTTCGAAATCCTCATCGTTTAAACCACCAGTTGCAGAAGTCAAAGCCGACACTCTATCCGTAGTATCCATTTGACTAGGGAAAAATACAGAAATTGGCACATTGAAGAAGCGAGATAATTTGTCCAAATCTGCGGCTGTCGGTTTGTATGTTCCGGTTTCCCACCTGGACAACTTATTGGCAGTGACTTCTAACTTACTGGCCAAGGCCTCTTGACTCAATTGCCCTCTTAACTCCCGGATTTTCGCTCCTATTGACTCATAAATTGTTGACATATAATTGAAATTCCTATTTTAGGATTTATTCGTCCTATTTTAGCTTGACTTTCAATATTATGCCATTACCATATTAGGAAGCTATATTCCTAATAAAGGAATATGCGAGTCATCTTGTTATACGGAGAAAACCATTATGAGTAAGAAAAGCAATACAGAGGTAACCAGTAAAAAAGCTGCCTCAGCTGCTGGCAAAGTCCTTCGCGACCCGAAATCCAGTAAAGCGGCAAAATCCGCAGCTGCATCGGCGTTGACCCAACGTCCAAACCGAAAGAAATAGGAGTAAACCATGTCTGACGTTACTGAATTAGACGAAATAGAAGTTGTTGACCTTGAGGAATACGCCTGTTCCGGCAAGCCAATTCCCAAACGCGTGAAGTATTACCTCATCAAGGTCGATGACGATAAAATACGGGTTCAATCGCCTATCACAGCCAGTGAAATTCTGATTGCCGCTGACCTTGATCCCTGCGATTACAGGCTGGTACAGAAGTTCCGAGATGGGCAAACCATTGAACTGGAGCCTGATCAACTAATTGATCTGAGAGAGCCCGGTGTCGAGTGCTTTGAATCGGAATTGACCAAAGCCACGATCATCATTGTAAATGGTAGGGAAAAGTCAGTAGAGGAAAAAAAATTATCCTTTAATGAACTTATTAAACTTGCCTTCGAAAACCCACCAACCGGACCTTATATCTGCTTTACCATTACCTATCGAAGTGGGCCGAAACAAAATCCGGAAGGGACCTTGGGGGAAGGAAAATCAGTAAAAATTAAATGCGGGATGGTGTTCAATGTCACAGCAACTGATAAGTCGTAGTCCTGACCTCAAAAAGCTGCGTGACGAAGGATACGAGCTTTCAATTGTTGAAAGCTACGTCGTCATGCAGCATGTTCCCTATGTTAATTCTGGAAAGCAAGTCAAATTTGGAACCTTGGTTTCCGAGTTAACATTAGCTGGCGATATCGCAGGCAAGCCTGGCGCGCACACTGTTTTTTTTCAAGGGGAACACCCCTGTGATGTAAATGGATCACCACTAAACATCGTGGCAGAACAGGTGAACCGTGTGCTGTCCGGTGAGCTAGTAGTCCAATACAATTTCTCAAGAAAGCCGTTGGATAACGGTCAGAAAAGGGATTACCGGGACTACTACGAGAAAATGACCACGTACGCTTCTATCCTGTCGGGTCCGGCTACAACCATATCACCAGGCGTCACTGCGAAAACTTATGCTCCAGTCGAGGATAATGACGAAGCGTCCGTTTTCAACTACGTTGATACTGCTTCCAGCAGAGCAGAAATTGTTGAGGCGACAAAAAAACTTCAATTACATAAAGTCGCGATAATTGGGCTCGGCGGCACTGGTTCTTATATCCTCGACTTTGTAGCCAAAACCCCTGTTGGGAAAATTCACATATTCGATAGTGATACCTATTTTACACACAATGCCTTTCGCTCCCCTGGGGCACCTTCACTCGAAGATCTAAGGCAGCAACCCAAGAAAGTAGATCACTTCAAATCAATATACTCGAATATGCACAAGGGCATCGTATCCCATGACTATGATATTGATGGAAGCAACATAGACGAACTCAAAGATATGGACTTTGTTTTTATCAGCATCCACGGAGGAAATAATAAACGAGTCATCTTTGATAAGCTTGAGGAGTTTGGCATTCCCTTCATTGATGTGGGTATGGGGCTATATCTTGTAAAAAACACCAATTCAATCGGTGGCCAACTCAGAGTAACTACCAGCACAGTGTATAATCGCGATCCAGCCAAAAAGAATGTGTCGTTTTCCGACTCCGAAATGAATAACGAGTATGCCACGAATATTCAGGTTGCCGACCTTAACGCTTACAACGCAATATTAGCCATTATCAAGTGGAAAAAATTATTTGGTTTTTACCTGGATTTAGAAAAGGAACATTCAAGCGTGTATACAATAGACGGAAATATAATTAATAACAGCGACAAACCATGAGCAACAGCAATAATCGCCTAGCGCACAAATTTGTCGAATTTATTCCCAGTGACCTAGCTGAGAATACACTGTATATCTCCATTAAATATGCAACTGCAACCCACAAATGCTGTTGTGGTTGTGGTCTAGAAGTAGTCACACCATTTTCACCGACAGACTGGAAATTGATTTTCGATGGAGAAACTGTATCTCTCAACCCATCAATTGGAAACTGGAGTTTCCCCTGCAAATCTCACTATTGGATCAAACGAAATTATATAGTGTGGGCAGAAACATGGGGAAATGAGCGAATTCAAAATAACAGGGTGTCTGATCGCAAACTCAAGCTCAAGAGTTTGAGCAATGAGCACAACAACCCCAATACTAATATAGCGACCGCATTTTCAAAGCAAACCACCAGAGGTAGCTTCTGGTTAAAATTAAAAAGTATTTTTCGTCGTCACTAACTATGTTAATAGTTAAATTAGTGAAACGAATTATGTAAATTAAGGGGTTAGGGCAACCTGGCCTCCATTCCCAATGGCAAGAGCATATTCAACCCAATCACTTTCCACTGCATAACTTTCAATTCGACGCCCACCCCCAGCCTCAAATATCAATTTAAAAAATACGGCTAGCTTTGACACCGATTCACGCTGCTCCACTACTTCGATAAAACACCAAGTCAAGCAATCACAAAAATCCTGATCTAATTGTATGCCGGGGCTGAAAAATCACACTCCAACTGATGAGCCGATAAAGTCAAGCCTTCATTTTTTACGTATTCACTTGCAGCGCTATACTTTTCGCGGGTTTCCAGATCCTGGTAGAAGTTTAGGCTTTCGAAAAGCCTATAAATTGCATATTCTATAACAGAGTTACCATAGCTTTTTTTCTCACTTTCAATTAGCTCGCTATATTCAAATTGTATAGTACAGCCCGATAAATATTCAGCTGCTTTTTCTGAGATTTTTTTTGCATCTTTTAAGCAGAGATGCCGAAACACTCTAACAGCCATTCCTTTTGGATTTGGATTTTTCTCCAACACAACATTTAAGAGCCTGCCATTCAGCTCTTCAATATAATTTTTTTTACATATAAAATTTTTGGTTCTCCAATTCATAAGAATCGCATCCCAATTCAGAACCGTAGTTTCTGTCAAAGATGCAATTCCTTCATAGGGAATGTAACCCTCTTTAAAGGCCCATGTTTCTCTTGCATTCCATATATCAATAAGTTGTCCGGCAATTACAAGCCTATACCCACCAAATTTATTTCGCTTGGCACCAGAACTTTCTATATACGGAATACAGCTATTCCAATCGCCATCCACCACCAAATCAACGTCAGAATTAAACCCTTTCTTTCCAAAGAGAGCAATATCTCGAAGAATTCCGCCAAAAAGATAAATGTTACCCATGGGCAAAGCATCAGACAAAAAATTTATAAATTCCGTAACGTTTCGACTAGGAGTACCAGTTTCGGTTATTAAATCTCTACATTGATGAAGGTCTAAAGTTAGCTGATTCTTAAGATTTTCTCGATAATTACCTGTTGAAAAAAAACTATCAACTCTATTGCGCAACTGCTCAAAAGAACTTACAGGTTGAAGTTTATGAAATAACATCTTCAAGGGCTCTATACTCATCATGTTTACAAATTAAATAACTTTCTGTCATTCCAGACAACGCATCGCAGACCAACTGACATTTCGCATATAAACCTTTATCACTGCTATTGTATACTCTTCTATAGTTTTCAGAGATCTCTCCAAAAATATATCGCTCATAAGGAAAGCTCTCATCATCACCTTTTGAAACAGCTCGCCAAAGCATCGTCATCATGCTTTTAATATAGTTGTTTCCTTGAAGTTCAAGCCGTAAGACTTCCCTGTTTTGGAACCCATTGTCAAAATCAAAACCCTTCAATGCCTTACATAACTGTGCGCAATTCGAATTCTTAATGAGCTCAAATCCAGGATGAATAGATTCACTGATCATAAACTCCACATTATTCACAAAAACAGATGTCGCTGAAACAATCATTTCAGAAATTGCTTTAACTCTAAACATTTGCATTGAAATATCATTTAATTCTTTAGAACTGAGTGACTCTTTTTTGAATTCTTTATTTTTCTTTCTTGAAGCTTCAACTACATCTGAAATAACCGGATCCTTATCTGAGTGGCTATCAAGATAATCCATCAGATCATAAAAAGATGCGTATCCTTTTTTAACTGTGTCTTCCGCATCAATAACTGAATACGCTATGTCGTCACATGCTTCCATAACGTATGCCAGTGGATGGCGGACCCCTTCGCGAAGACCGGTGTGATCCCAAGCTTCTTCTATAATGTTTTTCTCGCTATTGAAAATCCCATATTTCTTAAAACCGCCCCTCTCTTCAGATCCGTATACACTTGGGTATTTGAGTAGCGCAGTCAGTGTTGCAACTGTTAAATTAAGCCCAAATTCATCGTTTAAAATCTGCAATCTAGTAAGCAATCGAAAGGTTTGAGCATTCCCATCAAACTGAAGAAAATCTACATCGACAGTAACGTCTTCCCCACAGCCATCTTCTTTAAACCATTGCTGAACTGCAAGTTCGCCTTGATGCCCAAACGGTGGGTTACCAAGATCGTGAGCCAGACCAATAGCCGCTAGCAAAGAGGGTATGCTTCTTTTTACTTCCAGCGATTCATGTTCTGCGCCAAAAACCTGCTCTGCATTTTCAAATGCGAGTCGAACTCCAAAACTTCTTGCAAGGTTACTGACTTCATGAGAGTGCGTGAGCCTAGTTCTAACTGAATCATTTGCTTCCATCGGGAAAACTTGTGTCTTGTCAGCCAGCCTACGTATGGGAGCCAAGAATAAAATTCTATCGTAGTCCCTCTCAAGCTCTAACCGACCGACAGAAGTGCCCATTGACTCGCTTGACCCATGCAACTCTTTACGTCTTATCGGGTTGAGTAATTTCCGCCAGCAGAGCATCGTAGCCTCCAAGCCTTATTATTAATTATATCAATGAGTTACGGGGATTAAGCAGTGCCTCACCTAAACTTTTTTAGACACTATCCTCCTTCGCCGTTCCAGCGACACGTAATGCAAATGATATCGGCATAAACAGGTCGAAGATAGAGGGAGTTTCACGAAAGCAGTAAGCCCTTTGTTTCAGCACCGAGTTTAAAGCCGGTTTTTCATTAATGTCCAAGCATTTCATTGACCGATGGCACCGAACTCTTTTCAATGATCCGTTTTACGCAATATGGCGATTTAATAGAATATGCAAAAGCCCTAAATTTTTCATGGATTTTATCTTCGTCAAGGCTTCTTTCCACCTGAAAGTTGCAGATCTAAGGAAGCCGCTGCGGGTCGATTTGCGGCCAGTATGTGGTTCTGCTGAAATTGGGAGGAGATTTCGGCTCTTCATCAAAACCGTGTACATGGCCTGCCAAATGCGGGAAGACTTGATCGCGCGGCGGAATGGCAAAGCCGTAGAGGTCCATATCTGAATCATCTCTGGAGACACCATAAGCGACGGAACCCATGACCACTTCGTATTGCACGGTGGTGTCCTGAAATTTGGGTACGGATTTGACCAGGCCGAGTTTGTTGAGGTGCTGGGTTTTGGAGGTCATTAACTGGTCTTCTAAACTTGTTTAATCTTAAGATCACAAATTGTGACCTTAAGATTGTATCTGATTGATCAAATCATGGGGTCAAACATTTAGCTAATAAATTATCCAAAATGTTAAGTGCAGCATCATCAAGCGAAAACTCGGAAATCGCTAGGTCTTCCCGCATATGCTCTTGGCTGGACGTACCCGTTAATGGTGTGACACTTCGTTGATGCAAATAGCGAAACAGAATTTGTGCCGGGCTGCGATTCATCTGTTTGCTGAGTGATATAACGGAAGAATGCGCAAGAATGTGCGGGTTGGCGGTCAGTGTCCAAAAGCTTTGGTATTGAACGTTGTTCTGCACACAAAATTGCCGCAACGCTTTATCGTAGCCTGATTCCTGATAGAAACGATTTTGCAAAATACTCGGTTTAATGCGCGCCTGCTCAAATAAATATTCAAACAGTGCAATGTCATAGCAATTGCTGATGCCAATGCGCTTGGCACCGCCGGCTTCACAAATATCTTCCAAAGCACGCCAGGCTTCCATCGTTGATTGCAAAGGTGAGATAGGCGAGTGCAAGAGTAGGCCGTCGATATAGCCTCCAGGATAGTCGCTGTGTAAGTTTTTTTGAGACACCGCGAACGAAGCATGCACCTGTTCGCTAAGCGATAGTTGTGGATCGTAGGGGATGGTTGTGGGGTCCTGCCCGTTAACCGGCGTGAACTTGGTTTGTAGGTAAATATCTTCTCGCGCAGTACCGGAGGTAATAATTTGCTTTATCGCCTCCCCCACCAAATCTTCCCGATAATGTTTCGGTTGGCAAGCGGTATCGAACGCGCGAAAGCCGTTTTGCCATGCAAGCTTGACCAGCTCGGTTGTACGTTCTTTTTTCCAGGCGGTGCCGTAAATTAACATAGGTCGTAAATTAACATAGGTCGTAAATTAACATAGTTGTAGTATCAAGGTTTGCCCGATTATTTCAATAATCTATTAGCTCCTACAGGTGATTCAACAACACTCAGATAAATTTTTTGCATGTTAATGAGGTGATTTGCGAGCACATCGCGCTTTAAAGAATGATGTACGAAGAAATGAAATATGAAAAAGCTTTGGAGCGAGAGTATAAATGGTGGTTAATATGAATTGGAAAGCGTTTACTGTTGGATTTGTTGTTTCCCTGGGCCTTGTCGCTTGTGGTGGAGGCGGAGGCGCTAGCAGCAATAACAACAGCAACAGTTCCGGCAGCTCCAGTTCAAGTAGCAGCAGTAGCACTTCGTCCAGCACCTCAACCAGCAGCTCTGGCTCAAGTTCTTCAACGTCTACCAGCACCAGCTCCTCCACTTCTTCAAGCTCCTCCAGTTCCAGTTCCAGTTCATCAAGTTCCAGTAGTAGTTCATCTTCGAGCTCAAGCAGTTCATCTGGTATGGTTAATCAACGCTCTCCGGATTGGCTGGTATTTTTAGCAGATGCAGAAATTGATGAAGTGAATGAGCTTTATGCTGCTCCGGATGATGCTTCTTCCAGCCCCACTAAAATCTCGGCCTATTCAGAGCAACTAGCTGTGTATCAGTATCTTGTTTCTCCTGATGGTGAATGGGTTGCTTTTACAGCACGCGTGGATACCGACGAGAACGGCACCTTCGATAATGAAGATGGGCCCGTCGAGCTTTATCGCGCTGCATCGGATGGTTCGACACCCGCTGAAAAGATTTCAGGCACGATCAACACTTACACCTATATCGACGGTATTGCCTGGTCACCGCTGAGCAATCAATTGGTGTTTCGTGCGGACGTTGATACTGATGACGTTAGGGAAATTTATTTGGTCGACAACGATTCAAGCACACCTGTAAAAATTAATGGCTCTGTTTCTGGCGTTGTTGAGATGGGCGATACGCATTGGTCTCCGGATGGGCGTTACATTGCGCAATTTGTGTTAAATAAAACGCGAAGGTACATATCGGACCGCCAAGGCATTAATGTTTATGACACAACACTCGGCACACCTAACAGCACGCGTATGACTGGCGATCTTTTTCCGGGTTCAACTTACAGCCAAGCCTCGGGTTGGTCAGGTGCAAATGTGTCACATTTAAGTTGGGCACCAGACAGTTCTCGTATTGTTTATATGCTGGACGATCATCGCACCGGCAATGAGCGCACATATCACCAGGCTTTCCCTGACGGCACACATGAAAATGTAACGGGGCCGCTAGCCGCAACGGAAAATGGTTGGTTATTGTATAAGTGGTCACCCAACAGCCGTTATCTTGCTTACGCCATTTCTACAAGTGGTGTGGGTGCAAACATTATTGAAATTTTTGATAGTGTGGATGAAAGCAATCATCGCGTTGTGACTATTCCGAATGGCGGAACCCTGCAAGATCTCTATTGGCGACCAGACTCGAATGAATTTATGTTACGCATGTCGTTATCTGATACTGACCCACTCTACGAATTATTTTTGTTTGATGTGACTGATGAAGACATCGTCAATCCAACGCCTCTATTTAATTTGGATGATGGCATGTCGATAAATGGAGTAACTTGGTCCGGCGATGGTAGTCGTTTTGCATTTTTACTAGACGATAGCAATTTGAGTACCTGCAATGCTTATTCGATGAATCCAGATATTGATCCGGATCCAATCAAACTTTCAGTAGATATGCCCACTTGTGGCCAGGCTGATTTTATTTCCTGGCTTCCGAACAACAGTCAACTCATGTTCGGCCACTACTCTGAAGGTCACTTTGTGACAGAAGCAGATCAAACAATGCTTGCGGTTAACGTGAGCAACACTGTGGATGCAAGTATCGAGTTTTATACCAACTCTTTCAGAGCGGTCGGCGCAACCTCGCCCCATTTGCGACAGCTTAGTGAAACAACCGTTGCCTTTTTAGGTAATTCGACCGAATCTAATACAGTCAGTTTATTTACGGTTTACCGCGACGGCACCATGTTGCGCGAAATTTCAGGCTTAACGATTCCTGAAGGTGCAGTTTCGAGTTTTGCTTATGGGAAAAGCGGAGGATAAAAGACCTACCGATTGATGGCATCATCGTGGATTGTTGAATCAGGAATTCCCTGAAGCCTATTCCAATGGCAGTTTGCTTCGCAAGCTTTTCAGGTTTCCCCTGCGATTTTTGCTATCCAATCTTTTCTTCTTTTGAGTCTGGCTTATTTTAGTCTTTTTTCTGGCTTTAGCTTCAATCGTTGCCTTTTTTACAAACTGCTGCAAGCGCTCCAAGGCGTCTTGTTTGTTTTTTTCAAGTGTGCGGTGTCGCTGAGCCTTTATTACGACAACGCCCTCCTTACTCATGCGCTGGTCTTTTAATGCCAATAATTTTTGTTTAAGCTCTTCGGGCAAGCTGGAAGTATTCACATCAAAACGCAAATGCACTGCCGAAGAGACTTTATTGACATTCTGCCCCCCGGAGCCTTGCGCACGAATCGCTGAAAACTCAATTTCATTATCCGCAATCGAAATATTTTCTGTAATAGTCAACACGATTAATACTGTTTTGGTTTGCGCTATAGGGCGCCATGTTTTATAAGCGTTTTGAGGTGACTAGCTTACTCAATAATTTGATGTTTGGCTAACCAGGCTTTCATTGTGCTGTAGTAACCTTCACACATTTGCCATTGGAATTTACTGAGGTCCTCCTGGAAGGCGCCGGTTTCGGCTTTCATCATAGAATGGTTACAATTAGGGAAAACTTTTACCGTGAGTTTTTCTGGGTGGGCTTGGCCAATCGTGCTTTCGTAAAGTGCTTTCGCACCGCGCCAATCAACCTGAGAATCTAACACACCAAATAAAGCCAGCGTAGGCACATTTAAATTACTGAGTAAGTTTTCAAAATTTTTCACCACTAAATCACGGCCGTTTCGAGGGTCGACTTCCACTGGGTTTTGCGCGTACTGTTTCTGCATATTTTTGTAAGCACGTTTAGAAGGCTCGGAGTAACCCATTTTTTTGAGAAATTTGTTTTGCCGGATGTGTGATGTTTTCTTAATATAATCTTCATAGGGTGTGGCATTCCGAAAGGCCTTCACATGAAAGCGCCACTCTTGCATAAGTATTTGCGTTTCTTCCTCATTACTGCCTGCGAGCCTGAAATTGGATTCGAGCAAGTAAGGGAAGGTTTCATACTGATCTGTGCCGCTGGCGGATATCCAGAACGCGATGTTTTGCTCTTTGGCAATAGTAAGCGGTACGATCCAGCCACCGCGACTCAGCCCCCAAAATCCAATTTTTTTGTAGCCGTCTATTTTTAAGCGACGAATCTCCTTCAGAGCGATATGGGCTTCTTCTGCGCTGCTTTGTACGCTTTGATTGTGGTCGTATTCACCCTCACTTCTTCCGCAACCCGCCCTATCCCAAGCCACCACCGTCAAACCCTGCTCATTGAAAAAACGTCTAAGCTCCCACCACTGCTTACCTTCGACAAAATCCGTTTTACCGTGACCCGGAATAATGACAACCAATGCGCTTGCCGGAACTTGCGGATATTCCACCAAACCTTTGTAAAGAAGGTCGTTGTAGCTGAAGCTAAACTCCTGCGAATTCTGCGCTTCGGAATTCGAATCGCAGGCTGTAAGCATTGCAATCAGAAGCAATCCGAAGCTGAGTATAAATTTTGTAAATTGCGTTTTATGTCGGCAATCAAAATACATGTTTCTACCCTCTCGTGTAATTGCTCTCCAGGAATTTTCTCTGCAAAATTACCTGAAATCATTAAAATGGTAATAAATATACGCAAGTTACCTATGCTTAACGACCGCTAAATGAGGAAATAATGGGACTATTAGTAGATGGCACCTGGCACGACAAATGGTACGACACGAAGAAAACTGGCGGTACTTTTGAGCGCGAAGCCGCGCAACTTCGCAATTGGGTAACTGTGGATGGTCAAGCTGGGCCTCAGGGTGAAGGCGGTTTTAAAGCAGAATCCGGTCGCTACCATCTATATGTGTCACTTGCCTGCCCCTGGGCACATCGCACGCTTATCTTTAGAAAATTAAAAGAGCTGGAGTCTCATATCAGCTATTCTGTTGTGAGCCCAGAGATGCTGGAACACGGCTGGACGTTTAACAAAGAAGAAGGCAGCACAGGTGATCACTTATTTGAGAGCGAATTTATGCATCAAATATACACCAGAAACATATCGGATTATTCAGGCCGCGTCACCGTGCCCGTACTGTGGGACAAGCAACAATCTTGCATCGTCAGTAATGAATCATCCGAAATTATTAGAATGTTTAATTCCGCCTTTAATGATATTACCGGCAATACCCTGGATTTTTATCCCGAACACAAACGCGAAAAAATCGACGAGATAAACGAGTTGGTTTATGAAAATATTAACAACGGCGTATACCGCTGTGGTTTTGCCAGCCGCCAGAAAGCCTATGAACATGCTTATGAAAAGTTATTCGATGCGCTTGATAAGGTCGAAGCCATATTGGCCCAACAACGTTATTTAACAGGCTCAGACATCACAGAAGCAGATTGGCGCTTATTCACAACACTCATCCGTTTTGATGCGGTGTATCACGGCCATTTTAAATGTAACCGTCAACGTCTGGAAGATTTCCCTAACTTAAGTAATTTTGTGCGTGAACTCTATCAATGGCCCAAAGTGGCCGACACGGTGGATTTTTACCACATCAAACATCACTATTATTTTAGCCACAAGAAAATCAACCCAACTCAGGTTGTGCCGCTTGGCCCGGACATCGATTTTACTTCTGCGCATAATCGTGGACGCTTTACACGGGAATAACTTGTAAAAAACTGACTATTGTGTCGCTGTCGGTGTGTCTTTTTTCTGTTTACTTTCCCAAAGTAAACAGTTTTTCATATCTACATCAATAAAACTTTTAACAGCTGTACCAAGATCAATGCTCAGCTCACCGTTGCCCTCATCATCTTCAATATCAAAGGCATCTTCCAGTAAACTGTTCGCCGCATCTGTTGCTTGTTGCAATTTACTGATACAAGCAAAATAATCCGGGTTTCTTACACCGGCATTTTTTCGTACTTCATTGATAGTATCCAGCCATTTCAATGACAGGCTTCTAAGATGTTCAGGCGAATGAGCAGTTTGGGATGTATCCTGGTAGCTTTTAAGCTCAGATAGTAAATTATTACTTAAATTTGAATAGACCGCTTCATTAGCAATGCCAGAAGAGGCGAAGCCTATAACTGCAAGCAGGAGAATCAGAACTTTTTTCATGTTACCTTGCCTCGCGCGAAATTAGGGCAATGTTAACGCTTATCCCAATCCGGTTTGCTGACGTCGAGCACAATTGTGGCAGCAATTTTATCCTGAATAGCTTGACGATTTGGGTCCCAGTAAATTTGTAAAAACCCTAACAAGCCCGTTGTGATACCCGCTGCATAACCACCATAACGGCCAAAGCTATCCCAAAATGTAATTTTAGTGTTATCCAACTTTCTGACCCGCAGCCTCATTAAATATTTTCCCGGCGTTGCCCCTGAAAAGCTACTGGTAAACACCGTAAAATAAATCATGGCCCAACCAAAACCCAAGCCTAAATCAGATAAAATGCCTTTAAACCAGGATATCAGAGAATAGTGTGGCGACTGCGCTTGCTCCGCTTCTTCTCGTTTCTCAGCAGCTTGCTCCATTTGATTCACCGCTTCAGCATTTGCAGGAAAATCAATTTCGATATTGGAGTTCTGAGGCTCTTCCCCATAACTCTCAAACAGCGCAGTTTCAAGCTCAATCTTTTGTTCTTCATTCAAATTGGTTTTTTCTACATAAGCATGAATAACTTCACGACCCGTTTCTTCTTCGACAAAATCCTTAAGCAAAGGCGATAGCTTAGCCAAAATTTTCTGCCAACATTGCACTGACTGACAGCTGCTCGAAGAAAACTCTTTTTCCATTGCAAACAAAGCAAGTTTTAGCTCCCAAGCTGCTCCCTGAATTTTTTCTTCCGCAATTTCATAGCCCTGCACCTTAACCCTACCTTGCCAGTAATTGCTTTCAGGATTGGCTGAAAAATAAAAGTAAGCACCAACGGCCATATTCAATAAAAATAAAACGATAAAAAGTTTGAAAATCGCTTTAAAAGTGCTTTTTACTCGCCCCTGTAACTTTTCTGGTAGCAATTGTGAAGCAGATTCATCGTGCCTATGGCGCTTAATAAAAGCGATGATGAAAACACCAATGGCAAGAATAAAAGGCAGTGTTGAAAGTATCGCAATTAGCAAGCCGTCAATTGAAATTGCAACCAATCTTTTCCAGGGTTTGGCCAGGGCCTTCCCAAGTATCGACGTGTTGACATTAAACGCGTAAGGTGTCACATAGGCGAGCGTTTCTTCATCGTCAAGCTCTGAATCAGGTTTATTAAGCTCTACTTCGGGTTCAACTGACGACATAGGCGCTTTTAAATTTTAACCTTTTGTAAATATTGAATACTTTTTTCTACTGACCTAAGTGCGTCCTTGGGTTTATCATGCTCTACAATGTAGTACTTTAAACCGTGTTTTTTCGCCACAGCGAGAATTTTTACAAAATCAATTTTTCCGGAACCTACCTCAGTCATCTCGCCGTTCTCATCCATATCTTTAATATGAACAGAAAAGATTCGACCTGAATTGGCTTCAATATAAGCTATGGGATCTTTCCCGGCCTGGACAATCCAAAATAAATCCAATTGCATTGCGACAATGCCAGGATCGGTGTGCTCCAGCAAGACGTCATAGGGTACGCTACCATCTTTAAGTGGTTTAAATTCAAAGTCATGATTGTGGTAGGCCAGTTGTACGCCGTGCGCTTTTAATATCTTGCCTATACGATTGAGGTCCTCGCTGAACTTAATCCACTTTTCACGCGTATTGAACTCTTTCACATCCAGCCAAGGGATGATGACATACTCTAAACCCAGGGTTCGCGCATCTGATAGCGTACCCATTAAATCTTCTTTAATGAGGTTGTAAGCACGATGAGTGGCATAGGCACGCAAGCGATACTTGTCTAACAGAAGCTTTATTTCACCGGCTTTCTTGCCATAAAGCGTATGCAGCTCTACCTGTTCATAACCCATTAAGCTAATTTTGTTTATAACGTTTTCCAGATTTTTATTTGCTTCATCGCGCAGGGTGTAGAGCTGAACGCCGATTTTATCTATAGTTTGTGGCGCTTCGTCAGCTATCAGGCTCTCGCTGGCGAAAATTGTTGCTACTATTAAAAAGCTGTACAGAATTTTCTGGTGAAGTTTGTGAGACATAAAATACCTTGTTTGTTTTTTGTTTTACTGTGTTTATAGGTTTTTCTATTTATACCATAGAGTGACATGGTCGAACTTTACCGTAAAAAGCACCAAATCGAAATTGGAGAACCCAATATGAACCTATCCACCCAGGTTATAAAGACTTCTGGACTGCTACTGCTTGTAGCTGTCATTCAGGCCTGTTCGACTGGCCTAAGTAAAGAAGAATGCGCCTTAGCGGATTGGCGACAAATTGGCTACGAAGATGGCTCGGTGGGTCGCAATTTGAATCATATCGGACGGCACCGCAAATCCTGCGCAAAGGCAGGTGTGGCCCCGGATTTCAACGCCTATAAACGCGGCCATACAGAAGGGCTGAATCAGTGGTGTAATTACGATAACGGCCTGTCCCTGGGTGAATCGGGTCGAAATTATGGTGGTATATGCCCGAAAAACCTGGAGGGTCCCTTCCTCGACGGCTATCAGTATGGTCGACGCTTGTTTGAGGCACGCTCTCTTGTGGCCAGTATTCGCGGCCATATCAATGCGAGCCTGGATCAGATTGAACACTTGGAGGATGAGCGCATCGAATTGGGCGAATTGATCATCCTATCCGACACCAGTAAGGTGGAAAAAGTAAAGTATCTGGCGCGAATCAATGAGATTGGCGATGAAATTACTGGTTTGGAATTGTATATAGCGGATCAGGAAAAAGCATTGGTAATGGCCGAACGTAAATTACAAAACGTTCGACCCTAGCTTTCTGGAATGGATTTTCGAATATCAAGAGCAAAATCTTCTAGTCAAGCGCCATCTGCAAGATGAATTTGGCGCCCAAATTCGCTATAGTTTGACGCTTAATTTTTAATCATATTATCGGTTGTACAGTGAGCGGTAGCAGTAAAGATTTAGGCCTAAGTCTGGAAGAAATCGATCGTCGAATTGATGAAATGCCTGTTTTCGACTTACGTGATCCCAAAACCCGCAAAAAATGCTCGGTCGATATTGACGATATTATTGAATCCATCAATCTCGAAGCGGCGATGATCGCCGCCCTGAAAGACGAAGAACCCTGAAACTTGTTACATTTGCCGCTACAGATGCGGCAAACTGTATCTCTCTAATAATTGCATGGATTCCTCGGTAACCCGTTTTCGATGTAACTCGTAGTGGGTTTCCAATTTGTCAGCGTCACCAGATAACAAAGCTTGATAAATTTCTCTTTGCGAATCGTTGGACTCATCCAGCTTGGTACGCAGTTTCAGCAAGATCATACGTGCGCGGTGAGTTTGCGCACGCAAAGTATCGAGCAAACCTGCCAATCGTGTATTTCCACACAGACTTGCCAGGATTCTGTGGAATTTTTCATCTGCCTCACCCCAACTCACCAAATCGTTAGTTTGCAAAGCAAGATCCATTTCCTTTATGGCGTCTTCCATTGGCTGCAAAACATCACGGCCAGGCTTTTTTACAATGAGTAATTGCAATGCTTTGCCTTCCAGTGCTGTTATCACTTGGCAAATTTGCAAATAATCTTTGGGAACCAGAGGCAAAACCCGCATACCGCGTCGAGGAATAAGTTCTATTAACTTTTCAGCTTCCAGTCGAATGAGCGCTTCTCGAACAGGTGTTCGACTCACTCCAAGTTGTTTAGCTAGTTCGGGTTCCAGGACCTGATGGCCCGGCGGGTATTGATTGGATAAAATATTTTTGCGTATCGTTCTATAAACTTTCTCGACACGGGAGAGATTTACATCATTCTCAACTAACGAATCGTTCATACTGATCTTCTTTTAATTTTACGTCCCGGCACTACCTTTCTTCCTAAAAGTACTTCGTGCGGAAGCGTTAACATGATCCTGAGAGCCAGCCAATTGTATCACCGTTAATGCAAAAAGGTAGAGTTTGATAAACTTAATATACCTTGTAGTTCTAAAACTCTTGGCAGGAATGTATGCACAAATGCATACCGTGACAGCTCACGTTATACTGTCTCATTTATTCAACTGATTTCGGAAAATGAAACCACTGAAAAGCAAAGCCCAAATTCGAAAAGAGCTGACAAGTGCTATTGAAGATTTTCTTCATACCGGTGGCAGTGTGCAAAGTATTCCTCAGGGCGTCAGTGGCAATGAGAAAAATGAAAACTTTTTTGGGCAGCGCAGCGCTTTTGAACCTCGACAATCACGAACGCCTTTGGATGAAGTGGTAAAAGAACTAGAAAGTAGAAAAAAGGGAAAAAATAAAAAAGTACCGAATCGGCAACAATTACGAAGGCCACGTAAAAAAATTATTACGGACGATTTTGGTGAGCCTTTGCGCTGGGTTTGGGAAGATTAGTCTTACGCGATTCCGTGTTTCACCGCAATAATATAGCTGATTCCTGTGAGCACTGCGAGCACGAAAAAAACAATACCCAAGAGCCTTAGCAGCTTAAAACTCTCCCTTTCAACCTTGTTTTCAGGGCGATTTAAATACTCGTCAACGCGCTTTTGGTCTTCGGGGTACAGCTCTGGCATGATTAAAAATTCTCTTCTTTTAGTTCCATTATGCAGTCGGCCGGGGTTTTCACTCGCATCGCCAAACTTTCAATATTGGGCAATAGCCAGGAAAAGTAAAAACGAGCTGTGGCCATTTTACTTGTAACAAGTTCAGCACCCAACTCTGCCTTAACCTGCTCGCTGTTCGCCGCTACAACCATACGCGCCCACATGTAGGCGTAGGCAACATAACCGAACAAATGCAAATAATCTACTGCTATTGCACCGGCGCTGTGAGGATTTTCTTTCGCATTGAGTAAAACTTTTTGCGTCGTATCCTTGAGGAGTTTTATTGCATTTTCTAACGGTTGTATGAATTCTGGATACTTTTCGGACTCGCAGCTTGCCTTCCATTGCATAACTTCGTTTAGAAACATTTCCAACAATTTACCTTCGGTTGCAACCGTTTTGCGGCCAATGAGATCCAGAGCCTGAACACCATTCGTTCCTTCATAAATTTGTGTAATGCGCACATCACGCACATGTTGCTCTTGCCCCCATTCACAAATAAATCCGTGGCCACCAAAAATCTGCTGACCCAGTATCGTGCAGTCAAGAGCCATGTCTGTCATAAACGCTTTGGCGACCGGCGTTAATAATGCAACCATTGATTCACCCAATGCTTTTTGTTTCTCATCGGCGGCGTATTTCGCCATATCCAAAAACTGCGCTACATAAATGTAAAAAGCCCTGCCAGCTTCATTCAGGCTCTTCATTATGAACAACATACGCCGAATATCTGCGTGAACAATCAATGGATCGGCGGCTTTAGTTGTATCGACAGCGCCACTCGCACTTCTTCCCTGCAAACGCTCTTTCGCATAATTCAAGGCATTTTGATAAGAAGCTTCCGCAACACCTATACCTTCAATGCCAACAAGCAGCCGTTCATAGTTCATCATAGTGAACATTGCGGCGAGACCCTTGTTCAGCTCACCAACCAACCAACCTTTTGCGCCATCAAAATTCATAACACAAGTTGGCGAGGCGTGTATTCCCATTTTGTGTTCGATAGAACCACAATTCACCGCATTTTTATCACCAGGTTGCCCATCTTCTGTGAGCAAAAATTTGGGAACGAGAAAAAGAGAAATGCCACGCGAGCCCTCGGGCGCATCTGGAAGTTTTGCCAACACCAAATGAATTATATTCTTCGAGAGCTGATGTTCCCCCCAGGTTATAAATATTTTTGTACCGGTTATCAGGTAACTGCCATCATCCTGCGGAAGCGCTTTTGTGCGAATTAACCCCAAATCCGTCCCCGCGTGAGCTTCGGTTAAATCCATTGCGCCCGACCACTCGCCGCTGTACATTTTCGGTAAATAACGAGATTTAATTTCTTCGCTCGCATGGGCATTGATTGCGAAAGCAGCGCCCGCAGTCAGCATCGGCGCAAGCCCAAAGGCCATACACGAACCCTGAACTAATTCTTCAATTGGTGCGACCAGGCTCTTCGGTAAGCCCATGCCCTCATACTCTGGGTTACCTCCCAATCCATTCCACCCTCCTTCGCAAAACAGGTCATAGGCCTCTTTGAATCCCTCAGGCACCAGCACTTCTCCAGCCTCCCAACGACAACCTTGCCTGTCACCGCTTTTATTGATTGGTGCAAGCACTTCATCGGCAATTTTTCCGGCTTCCTGTAGTATTGCCTCGGCCATGTCACCATCGACTTCACTGAGCCCATCCAGACCCTGCCAAAAATTTTCGATCTCAAACACATGCTTTAGGAGAAATTGAATGTCGTTCAGCGGTGCTTTGTAATCAGCCATTTTAATAACCTATTGCGCTTTTCTTCTTATATTAGCTGATCACAGGCAGTGTTTCGCACAACAGGACGAATTACATGTCAACGGGTTCGAGGCAGGAAGAACAATGCTGGCTTTGGCATGTTTTTTATGGTTGTCTATGTAAAACGTCTACATACCCTAAAGAACAGAAAAATTAATTGATGGTTCAAACGGTAAAAAGAATGACCCGTTCTCCCCCCTCGCGTTCATTCAGATTCATTCGATTACATCTGCTTGTAATTCACTTAATGTTTTAATTGGAACAGATTCAGAAATAAATTTGGTGGGCTCGTCAAATGTATCCGTAAATTCTGGTAAATTAAGGGCTTTCATTTCTGTATTGAAAAGGTCAAGCGAGGCTTTTGGTTTAAAAATGGAATAGTAAAGTCGATTTGAATTTGCTTCGCGATATAGGCTCACGACGGCATTGCTTTCGTCTGTAAAATCGGATTCAAAATCCACATAATCTCTGTCGGTTAGAAAAATTTCCTCGATATCGTTATTGGACAAATAAACCAACTTAATAGGCGAGATTAGTCCTATATCCGCTAAATGATCTCCATGTATAAATTCACCTTGTAGCGGCAGGTAAGTCACTGCGTGCCCATCTACCCTTATGTTGACCGATGGAATATTTAATACCGCGAGTAAATTTCGAAAAAGCATAGAAGCAAGGTGGCAACCAACAATCCTCTCATCCAACAATCTTTCTAAATTCTGGGGATCATAAAAACTTCTTGATTCTCGACCATCAGCATAGTGGTCCCAGCCCCAATAGTCATGGGCATGAAAAAAATTTGCCATCATCCAGCTTAATGCTATGTTGGTGGTAGATTCTATGTCCCAGCGTACAAACTGCTTCGAAATTGGTGCCAATTTATAAAATTCAAGATCGTACATATAGAATTTGCCGTCTGTTCGGTGGCGTTCATAGAGTGTTGACTCGTCATCATAGGGTAGTAATTCTATACCGGGTATTTGAAAGCGGGAGTGTAAACCCGTTGCCGTCCAAACTTCACTTGGCACATTCCATTCTAAAAATGTATTTACTCTTACAAGCAATTCGATTTCCAACTGAGTGTAGCTATTAATAGTCCAAGGCGTCAGTTGAGTAATTTCTGTTTTCATCATGCTTGCTATGCGAGTCATGTAAACCTTGATGCTGGATAGAGCAGCTCCATAAGACGAAGTAGTAATATATGCAGTCGTGCAATTGAATTTATCGAGAAAAGCCTGGAAGTCGTTTTCTCTATCCGGCAAAAGGAGATCTTGAACAGCATTTACAAAATAAATTCCATCAATGGTAAAATCATCAGCCTCGTTGTAACAACTGATAGACTGCAAATACGTTTTGATGTTATTCATTCTCGGATCAGCCAGCATATCTTCCGTACTATTAAAATGCGGCTTATATTCAACACTATTTACTAGTTTTACGGCTTCAAAAACTAAAGATTCCTGGTTTTCAAGGCAGTAATTAAGGTTGTTTTCCAAATTATAATTCGTTTCTTTTTCGAGGACGGCGTTAACTGCATCTTTAATAACGTTTGAATCAGGTCTTAGCGCGGTATCTTCAGATACCTTGTCATAGACACCAATACGACATTTTTGCATTAACGCTCCCTTTTCTTCGCCAGGCTCATCGATTGCATTTGCATCTTCATTTATATCTTTATTACCACCTCCACCACATGCAACCAGAAATAAGAGAAGAATGTACGAAGAGACTTGTTTGGATATGTTTGAATATGTTTGCATGAATGCCGATCCCGTACTATTAGCTTCACAATAAAACAAAACGAGTTTGCTTAAGCCCCGATTCATGCTCAGCAATGAGTACGGGCCAAAACTGCGTACGATCATACGTAGAGAAAATATTTATGACAAGAGAACCTGTGTTTGATCGTGAAATGTGATACAAATCTCAATAACTGTGTTCGTCTCGACGTAAGGAAAAATTACCTTATAAACGGTTATCGTTAACATTAATTGTGTCTTTTAAAATGGATACTCAAATTTGGTTAGTTTGGGTAATCATTAGCCTTCATTGTTTTTCTGTTTTTGTCCAAAAACAATCGTACTAAAAAGAGACTAAGCAGTCTTTGGCAAAATGTCACTCTGTCCCGACTCATCACAAATAAAAATAAGGCAGAGAAAAAATGAAAAATCTGAAATTTCTATTCATGCTGATGTGCTGGTTTATCCTTCACGGTTGTGGCGGTGGTTCTGAATTTAGTGACGCCAGTGCAGACAACAATCAAATTGACTCCGGTTCTGAAACTGCTGCCGATACCACTCCGGAACCTGAGCCCGAAATTCAGCCTGAGCCTGAACCTGAGCCCGAACCTGAGCCTGCGCCATTACCAACAGTAGATGGTTGGCTCGATCACACAGAATATCTTGTAGCGAGTGATGGGACCTATAGTCTGGGATTCACCAGCAATTCCCAGAGGGAAAATATAAGCCGCGATACGGGAAGCAAAATTGTTTTCTTTGATGATCAAAATGGCAACAACGATACCGCGGAAGTCTATTGGTGGGACGGTGAACAGATTGTCGACTCCAATGGCAGTGCCACTAACCCTTCGAATGGCCAAGCCTACGGCACAGATCCCATGCTTCCGAACGAAAATGCGATTCAAGCCTTTAAAATGGCTGTTGGCATGCGTGAAAATTCGGATGGCGACATCCGCTTACGTACAAATAACCTGGAGTTTGAATCCGTTGCCGGAGGTTATCCGGACTGGTTTATGTTTCGCAGAGGCCAGGTGCACTCAAAATTTGACGGCATGTTAGCCGGAGGACGGAGTGAAAGTGAACCGATGATTGTTGGCGCCTACGGACCCTTGGCAGATGGTCGCGCGATCTTTGACCCGGAGGGTACGTTCAGCTACGGTGGTGAAATCCGAAGCTCGCGCAACCCCCTTTCTGGCAGCAACAAGGGGGCGGCGATAACCCGCTTGCATTTGGTCATACTCAGCCTTGATCTCAATAATGTTTTGGATATGTATGGCACACACCTCGCGGATAGCCCAAGTGGTGGTCCCGTTACTTTATACATTGAAGATTGCCGTTGGGATGAGGCGTCGTATGGCATCAGTTACCCACCCAAAAAGACGACGATAAATCGAAGTATATTCAGGTTCATTTATGCCGTGGACGATTACGGCCAAGCCTATTTTACAAACCAATATGTCGCGCAAACCACAATGCAGGACACCATTTTTTACAAAAACGGTTTCAGGTCCAATCCAAAAACCGAACCTGATCCTGTAAGAGATGTCTTTAACCGTAATATTTATCAGGGCGGTGGCGCACAGATGGGGCACACCTATCGCGGCATTATCTCCGCTGATGGCGGTTCCGGCGGGCCACAAATGCGCTTTGGCGGTTTAATGGAGAATAGCCTTATTCTTGAGGCATACTGGTTCAGTGCCGCTGACAGTAACAAATGGGTAAATCCCTGGATGACGGCAAACAACCAGCAGGGACAATCCGCCTGGGTCAGAAACAATGTGCAACTAGTGTATCAATACCCTAATCCTCTCGACCCCGACACCGATATGGCTTCGGATCCCTCCGCACAGCCGGGTTGGGGATATGCGCTGATGAACGCCTCTTTCGGTTCAGTTGTAGAAGACAATATCATCAGCGGCGCGATGCAAGTCAACGACTTGAATATCAATTCTCCCGGAGGCCCTGGTCTCACTGCGGTGTCAGATCCGCAGGCGTACGAGGACGGTAAGATCTATACCTTAAAAAATAACGTGATTCGGAATAACATCGTTTATCAACGTGGTTCAGGTTTTGATATTCAACTGAATTGGGACGGCGCAAGTGATGTCCGTTTTGAAAATAATGTTGCGGTGGCCACTACTCCGGTTGCATTCACGAGAGGTGCCAACGCGGCAAATTTGACAAGAAGTCAGTTGGCGATTGACGGGAATCGCTTTTATTCAAATACGAGTTCTCTGCCGAGCTCCGAAATCTTTGGCGCCGACAATACGCTTGCCAGCATGGATGCGGCCAACGATGCCGAAATGTGGCCCGACCCTGACCGCACATTGAAGCGCTATATCACCGAAGTCATAGGCCTACAATTGCTGGACTGGGATGACGACCCCTTCCTGAACGAGCAAGACAAATCCTCGCGCAAGGCGGCAAGTGAGCCTTACGATCCAACAGGAATGAAGACCTTTATGGCGGTTGCAACCAATATGCGCAAAGGTGGAACGCAAGTCGCCTCGTCCGGATCCAAGCCGAATTGGCAAGGTGACTACGCGTGGGATGAGAGATTTACTGGCACAGCGGTAGTAAATTGGATTCGTGCTGGCTTTGGTCTGGATCCGGTTGAATAGTCATAAACACCACCTTTTAATCAGGATCTACAGATGATGTCATTATTGACCAGGTCAATAATGACCGTGGCGAGCATACCGGCGACGTGAAAGTTCCGTCGGACTGGAGATTATCCTAGGCAATTTGATCGAGTATATTACCCGGCTGATTCGAACTCAAAGTAGAGTTGGCGATAGATTGAAAAAGACGACCTCCCGCACTGCCGGGCGCAACAGAGGACAGTGAGGAAATTTTAGAATTGGTTTCACGATTCACAGTTTCTGCTTGTTTTTGCTCTGCTCCAAAATCGGTACCAGAGATTTTTCCTGAGGGTTTTTCCGAAGGTTCTACTTCTTTTTCCTCGTTGACTTTATTATTATCACCGCGCGATTCCTGAACCAGTTCTTTACGCGCTTCTGCTTCCAAGGCTGTTGCTCGCGCCGCTACTTGTCGATCCTGAGGTGAAGGTTCAGCGGGAGCAAGTGCAGCTCGGCGAATGATTTGCGCTTTTTGGATAGTGGCTTGCGGTGTATTTTCCTTGCTGGTAGAAATTGGCACTTCACCACTGACCGCGTAATTTACACCATCAGGGCCGCGCTTGAATTTATAGGAGGCCGCACCGGCATACTGCCCACCCACGGCCATATGTGCTTGTTCATGTGCACGTACTTCTCTGTCTCTGGCTGACAACTCACCCACTTCTTTGCGTTCCTGAACAATCTTTTCTTTTTCTTTGCGCTCTTGAACATCGCTTGATGAATCTTCCTCTGTATTTTTTGTGCCTTTGCTTTTGGTTTTTGCCTCTCCCTGTTGATAATCCTGTGAGCTGGATTTTTCAGGCTTTTCTGTTTCGGGAATGGAGGGGAAATTCGCATTGCGAGCAAGATCTTCGCTCTGATTTTGGCCATTAAAAGGCAGGTTCAGCGGCTCCTGGCTGTGGAGCTGAACATGGGGGCTGTAATGACTGCCAATCTGCATCTAATCTGCTCGTAAGTTTGGGGGCTAAGAACGGATGCTCAACAAACTACCCAAGGCATCGTCTGCCACTTTCACAATTTGTGCTGAAGCGGTAAAGAGTAATTCCTGACGTTTTAATTCGACTATGGGCTCTGCGATATTCCCTGGCTTAGCATTTTCACCTGTGGCTTCTGCTGGCAAGATCGATTGATCCAAAGGATTATCGGCATCCGTAGGGCTATCCTCACGAACGTTAAATTGCGCAATTTCATGCGCCGCTTTTTGCATATCCCTCGCACTCGTTTGCATCCCTTTGACGCCTTCGTTGAGCACGGAATTAATCATGGAATAACCTCTATAAATACTACTTCACAGCGTTTATTCTAATCGTGAACTGTATAAATATCAGCCAATTCGGCGCCAATTTTAAGACGGATTGGTCGCAAGAAATGAAAGGGTAGATGAAATACTTATAAGGCACCTATGAGTGGTTCAATATCCAGATAAACCGCAGCCCGGTCGAATAAACTGGATTGCTCCTCCTCAACGAGCCTGGGAATGAGCCCCAAACAGGGTGCGGGGATTATTGATTTGAGGGTTTCGAGGTTCTCGTCCAAGGCAGCCATGTTCTCATCAACAACGTTGGCAACCCATGCTGCGATGTTCAAACCGTCGCGGGCTATGGTTTCAAGAGTAAGCACCGCATGGTTCAAGCACCCCAAGCGCATGCCAATAACCACGATAACAGGCAAATTAAGCAGCTTTGGAAGCCCGGATAAATATTCTTTTTGACTAAGCGGCACGCGCCAACCACCAGCACCCTCAATAAGCGCAAAATCATGTTTGGAAAATAGCGCCCCTCGACAGTAGCCCGCCAAGCGATCAACACTGAGTCGTTTTCCTTCATAGCTAGCAGCTATATGAGGGGACAAAGCGGCTTTTAAGGCTACTGGATTCACTTGCTCATAGGGCAATTGCAAACTTGCCGCTTGCTGCAAAGCCAAGGCATCTTCGTTACGCAAGCCTTCAGGGTATTGCTCACAACCCGCGGCGACAGGTTTAAGCCCCAGCGTTTTTAAACCGCGCTTGTTAGCTGCATGAAGCAAGGCGCAAGATACAAGGGTCTTGCCTACGCCGGTATCGGTACCACTTACAAACCAGGTGTTTTTCATATTCAGTGATTATTTTTTTCAGTTAGCATTTTATGAAAAGAAAAATAATAGATCTCCCAGGTTGCAGGTAAACCTCGGTCTTGCTGAAATTCTCGATAGGCTTCCGCAAGCGCACTGAGGCGACCGCGACTTGTTAATCCATGGTTTTGCCCGGTATTTACTGTGTGAGCACCAATCGATTTCAAACTGCGCATAAGTGCAACTACATTCTCAAAAAATTGAATTTCCAAATCGATTTTTTGAAAGTCACAGATAAAGCCAAATTTTTCTGCCCGTTTTACTATCTCTTCTGCGCTGGCAAAGCTGTTCACATGAACATAGTCATCCACTGTTTTCCACGCTTTTGCCAACTCTTGAAGCGTTTTTGGTCCAACGGTAGAAAATAAAAACCTGCCATCGTTTTTTAAACAATCAAAACTCTGCTGGAAAAGCCCACCTAAGTTTTCACTCCACTGCAAACTCATACTGGAAATGATTAGGTCAAAAGTTTTATTGCCTAAGGGAAGGTTATCCATATCGGCTAACACCAATTTAGGCTCAAGTGCATATTGATTTTGAATTTTTTGTTGCGCTTTGTTTAACATCGCCAACGACAAATCCAATAAATAAAGATTCGATGCCGAGTACTTTTCTAACAGTCCTTCACTCACGAACCCTGTTCCACAACCCAAATCTAAAATTTCAGATAATTGGAGCCCCTCACCCAAGTGAGATATTAAATTACCGGCGACACGTTTTTGTAAATCGGCAGCTGAATCGTAAGAAGACGCCGCCTCGCTGAAGGCCTGCGCAACTTTTAGTTTCCCAGAAAAGCTTTTTCTGTGACTTTCCTTTTTCATCGCCAAATTGTTTTCAAAATCAAGACCTTTGCTGTTTTTTAATACAAAGGCGTTAATTATCTTTAATAGCTCCTTTGGCTTTGACAGTGGTATGGCGTGACCACAGAAAGGAAGTAACTCCACTTGTTGACTTGGATACTGTTTCTTAATTTCTTCTGCCGCACTGGCAGGCACTAGCGCATCTTTTTCACCAAAAACATGTAGCACCGGCAAGGATAAGTTTTGGACTAAATCTCGGTTATCTATTTCACCAAGCAGGTTGAGCAGTGTTAACCATTGTATTGAACCTATTTTTTGATGAGCCGATTCAATATTCAAGAGTATTTCACTTAGAGCTGTTCGATTTTCATCTCCCATCAGTTGCAGGGCTTTAAAACGTTTTAAAGTCGCTACAGGCTTACTTTTATACGCATCAAAAAAATCTTGAAAGGTTTGCTTAGGCATGGCCCAGGGCCAATCACTTTTCTCAGTAAAAACCAGGTTGCTTGCAATTGTAAGTACACCTACAACTCGCTCAGGCAAATAACTTGCAACTTGTAACGCAAGCATGCCACCCAGGGACCAGCCTATTAAATAACATTGTTCCGGCAGGGCTGCTTTAACTTCATTCAAGAGTGCGCTGAGTTCGAATTTGGTTTCTGTCGTGTTTTGTCCGCACCCTGGTAGTTCAATCAAGTACAGGTTGTGCTGTTTTTGCAAATCCTTAACAAGTTTCTGCCAACATAAATTGTTACTCGCCCAACCGTGGATAAATACTAAGGGTAATTGCGTTGTGGAATTTGCGGGGCCTTCTTTAAATTCAATGCGCAATAACGATTCTCTTTGTTCCATGCACACACCCATCACCCCAAAACCTTACGCAGCGCTTCGAGCAATTGTAATAATTGTTCTTCGGTATGTTCTGCCGAAAAAGTAATTCGCAGTCTTGCCGTACCCTGAGGTACGGTCGGAGGCCGAATCGCAGTGACCCAGATGCCCAAATCCCGTAACTGGTTTGAGGCGGCAAGCGCAAGACTTTCATCACCGAGAATAAGTGGCTGTATGGGAGAATGTGAGTTCATCAACTGCCAACCTTGTAAGTTGGCTTCTTTCCTGAAAAAAGCGATGTGTTGCTGTAATTTTTCCCTTCTCCACGACTCCTCTTTCACCAGTTGCAAACTCGTGCGGCTTGCCGCTGCAACCGCTGGAGGACTTGCAGTGGTATAAATATAAGTACGCGCAAATTGAATGAGGCTTTCGATTAACACTGCGCTACCTGCTACAAAAGCGCCGGAAGTTCCGAAGGCTTTGCCGAGGGTGCCCATCAATATCGGAACTTGCGTCGCATTCAACTGATATAACTCACAGGAACCGGCGCCGGTTTTTCCTAAGCAACCCATAGCGTGAGCGTCATCTACCATTAACCAGGCACTGTGCTCTAACGCAAGCTCAGCCAGCTGCGGCAAGGGCGCTAAATCACCGTCCATACTGAATACACCATCAACTGCCAATACCGTGGTTTCAGCTTGTGAGGCCGATAACAATTGTTCTGCGTGTGCCAGGTCGTTGTGCTTGAAGCGTTTAAAATCCGCTCGTGAAAGTAAAGCGCCATCAATAAGCGATGCGTGATTTAACTTATCTTGCAAAATTAAATCACCTTTTCCCGCAAGCGCGGAGAGCACCCCCATATTGGCCATGTAGCCGGTTGAAAACAAAAGTGCTCTTTCCCTTCCGGTAAATTCAGCCAATTCTTCTTCAAGAGCGTGATGCTCTGAAGAATGGCCATTGACGAGATGCGCGGCCCCGCTACCCACACCAAATTTTTCGGCCGCTTGCATGAAGCTTTTTTTTATCTTGGGATGATTTGCTAAGCCGAGGTAGTCATTGCTGCAGAAATTCAGGTAGGTTTTTCCCCTGCTTTTCAGCAAGGTCGTTTGCGGGCCCTCAACAATTATTCGCGTGCGGTAGCAAGAAAGCTTATTTCTTTCTTCCAGTTGTTTTATCAGTTTTTGTTCACGCATCAGCGGAAAATTTCCCGTCGATGGCTGAGCTTTCAATTTGTTGTTTGAGAAAGTCCCAAAGTGATTCGCTTGCTGCCCCAATATGTTTGTTTTTATCCAACACTTGCTCTAAGCGAACATCATTTTCAACCCAACTTTGAAAAGCATTATTGATATTTTGATTGACCGGTACAACACGATCAATTGCTCGCGCAAACCGCGCCTCCGCACTGTCGCCCTTTTCAAATTCTTGCCAGAGCACAAGAAGTTCTTGCTCTAATTCTGCTGGCAGCATTGCAAACAACCTTTTTGCCGCAACCAGCTCCTCTTCGTAATTGTCATGGGCCTCGGAATAAATTATGTGGTCGCCGGTGTCGATTTCCACCACATCATGTATCAACATCATTTTAAGTACTTTTAATATGTCGATTTCTTCATCCATATAACGCGCAAAAAGTAAGCACGCCAAACTCACATGCCAGGAATGTTCCGCAGAATTTTCAAAACGCTGAAAACCAACCGGTTTTGTTTTTCGATAAACATCTTTTAGTTTTTCTATTTCAACTAAAAATTGCAGTATCTTTTGAAATTTTTCTTGAAAGCTATCTTGCTTCTGGCGTTTCATGGCTCACTCAAACCCAGGGGAATCCCGACAGTAGTATTAAATTTTCTGTTTAGGCGCTCCCCGCAGCATCATAAAAATTTACGGCATTACTGGCTTTTAAAGGTTGTGCAGCTTTTTCCGCTTTCTCGTGATCATGAATTAGATGTGACTCCGGCGAGATTCCCAACTTTTTAAAAAGCTGCATATCCTTGTTAGCTTCAGGGTTAGGTGTTGTGAGCAGCTTTTCTCCATAAAAAATGGAATTCGCTCCGGCCAGGAAGGCAAGGGCTTGCATCTGTTCATTCATTTCCTCACGCCCGGCCGACAATCGCACATAGGATTTCGGCATAATAATGCGGGCAACTGCAATGGTTCGAATGAACTCAAAAGGCTCAAGGTCTTGTTCGTTTTCCAAAGGCGTACCCTGAACTCGCACTAACATGTTAATTGGGACAGATTCAGGATGTTGATCCATATTGGCTAGTTGCAGTAACAGCCCAACACGATCCGCTTGATCTTCTCCCATCCCCACTATGCCTCCACAACACACTTTCATGCCTGCATCGCGCACATTAGCAAGCGTATCCAGGCGATCCTGGTAGGTGCGGGTTGTGATGATATCGCCATAAAACTCGGGCGATGTGTCGAGGTTGTGGTTGTAGTAGTCGAGTCCCGCTGTTGCGAGATCTTGTGCTTGCTGATTGCTTAACATCCCCAAGGTCATACAAGTCTCCATGCCCAGGTCCTTCACCTGTTTCACCATGTCGATTACGTAAGCCATGTCCTTGTTTTTAGGTGAGCGCCAGGCGGCGCCCATGCAAAACCGTGTTGCGCCCTTAGCTTTAGCGGCCCGAGCTTCTTCTACAACCTTTTCAACCGCCATTAATTTCTCTCGTTCGAGACCCGTGTCATAACGTGCACTTTGGGGACAATAAGCACAGTCTTCCGGGCAGGCACCGGTTTTTATGGAGCACAAGGTGCTCACCTGAACCTCATTGGGATTGAAATGAACACGATGAACACTTTGAGCCTGAAAGAGTAAATCATTGAAAGGTAAGGAAAATAGGGCTTCCAACTCTTGTCGACTCCAATCGTGACGCAACTCAGACATAGCAATAACTCCGAAAATAAGACTCGCGAGCAGTGTAAAGATTAGTAAACCAAAAATCCATAATCTGGTTTACTATGAGTGCTGATTGTTTTTCCCTGATTGTTTTCTTCCAGAATATCGCTTAGGGTTTAACTGCA
The DNA here is from genome assembly GCA_050299435.1 of Cellvibrionaceae bacterium. Lineage (GTDB taxonomy): Bacteria > Pseudomonadota > Gammaproteobacteria > Pseudomonadales > Cellvibrionaceae > 1162T-S-0a-05. Next base: position 33,740 of record JBNKVX010000015.1, read on the forward strand.
ATTTAGGGATGGCATTTCACACATAATCAGGGATAGATTCATGTCTTCAGGCTCACTTGTTAAATCAATATTGGACACGCTGCTCCCCGCCTACTGTGAATTATGTGGCGAGCCGAGTTCCACCATGCTTTGCCCTACTTGTGATCGCCACTTACCACGCCCTGGAATTTGTTGTGATATCTGTAGCTTGCCTCTGGAATCAGAGCCTGGAAAGGCCTCAGACAGATTGACTTGTGGTGAATGCCTGCAGCAAGCACCCGCTTTTAATAAATTGATTAGCGCTTTTGTTTATCAGGATGAAATTGCCTGGTTAATTAACAAGTTTAAACACAAACATCGGCCTCACTATGGCAAGTATTTGTGTGAACAACTGCAACACCAGCTGCGAACTCAAATAACGCTTTCTGAAAAACCCGATATCATTTCCGCCGTTCCCATGCATTGGAGTCGGGTTTTACTCCGAGGATTTAATCAAGCTGAATTTCTTGCGCACTATCTGGCGAAACACCTCGCAATCCCCTATTCACGCTGCCTCAAGAAGACACGGCGCACAGCCAAGCAGCAGGATCTAAATCGCAAAGCCCGAATGAATAATTTAAAGGATGTGTTTCAAATGTGTAATTCTGTGGAAGGAAAATTTGTTGCAGTTATCGACGATGTTGTGACAACCGGAGCAACTGCTCAGACAATCGCGAATATTTTAGTTGCTGCTGGTGCACGTCGTGTGGAAGTATGGGCGCTGGCTCGCACACCGAAGCACTTATGAATCAGCAACCCTACAACGCACTCACACCAGACACCGTCATCGATGCCATTGAAAGCCTGGGGTATTTATCTGACCTGCGCGTTTTTCCGCTCAACAGTTACGAAAACCGGGTTTATCAAATTGGAATCGAAGATGAGCAACCGCTTATTGCAAAGTTTTATCGGCCACAACGTTGGAGTGATGAGCAGATTCTGGAAGAACACAGTTTCACTTTGGCGCTTGCGGAAATGGAATTACCGTTTATTGCTCCACTGACACTCTCAGGGAAAACTTTGTTTCATTACAATGACTATCGTTTTTCCCTCTATCCTCGACGCGGTGGCCATGCGCCTGAATTGGATAATCTCGATACCCTTTTTAACCTGGCACAGCATCTGGGAAGAATGCATCAATTGTCTAAAGTTCAGGCCTTTAAGACTCGACCAGAAATTAATCTACAACACTATGGAATAGAAAGCCGCGCGTATTTATTGGAAAACCAATTTATTCCAAAAAACCTAATCCCGGCTTATGAAAGTGTGAGCCAACATCTCATAGAAAAAATGTCTCTTATCTTTAAAAAATGGCCAGCAAAAAATATACGGCTGCACGGCGATTGTCATCCCGGCAACATTATCCAGCGTGATGACAAAATTTATCTGCTGGATTTGGATGACTGTCGCAATGGTCCGGCAATTCAGGATTTGTGGATGTTATTATCTGGTGATACTCACCAGCAAAGCATTCAATTGGAATGCATATTGGAAGCTTACGAAGAATTTTGTGAATTTGACTTGCGAGAATTACACTTAATCGAATCTTTCCGCAGTTTACGTTTGATGCACTACGCCGCCTGGTTAGCGCGGCGTTGGCAAGATCCTGCTTTCCCGCTGGCTTTTCCCTGGTTTAATTCCGAAAGATATTGGGCTGAGCATGTGCTTGAATTGCGCGAGCAGCTTTCTGCCCTGGATGAAGAAAGCCTAAAGCCCGCGAATTTGATTTAACTCTTAAGTTTCTTTCTTTGCGCTATCCACTTCTGCGCTTGCTTTAGTGCCGGTTTTTTTTGCGGCCGCCTTTTTAGCCGCTGGCTTTTTCTTTGCTGCAGCTTTTTTCTTCGCAGGCGCTTTTTTCTTTTTCGTGGCGGCTTTTTTTGCCTTAGCGGCCGCTTCGGCTTTCACTTTCTTTTCCCACTCTTTTTCGAAAGCCTCTAGCGCTTTTGCACGCGCAGCCAACTTGCGATCAAAGGGTTTTGCCGTGTTCAGCTTCTCTTCGGCAGTGGACATAATATCTTTCGCTTCTTTTAAAGAACTCGCTAGCAAAGCTGCAGCTGCCTTGGTTTTCTTCCATTGATTTTGCGCCGCTTTCGACCCGGTTTTTTTAGCTTTTTCAGCTGCTTTACTGGATTGTGCTTTTGTCTTATCGAGCTTCGCCTTCAACTCATTCACTTTCTTCTTGGCCTTTTCAAAATCTTTCTCATGACGCTTAAGGTAGTCATCTTTTGCCTTGCCCAGCTTATCGTGAATACTGTGAAACTGCGCTTCGAGCTCTTCGACCAAGTGCGCAAATTTTTTGGAACCGGATTTCTTATTCTTGGACATAAAGCCCTCCCTAAACCAATTCAATTGACACGGGGCAATGATCTGATCCCATGATTTCGTTGTGTATCTCTGCATTAGCGAGTTTATCAGCTAATGACGGAGAAGCGAGAAAATAGTCTATCCTCCAGCCAACATTTTTTTGCCTGGCACCAGCGCGGTAGCTCCACCACGAATATTTAACTTCCTCGGGCTTTAGGTGACGATAAGTATCAATAAACCCGGCTTGCAATAAATTCTCTATGCCGTCTATTTCTTCTTGCATATAGCCCGCGGACTTATTGTAATTTTGTTTGGGGCGAGCCAAGTCAATTTCAGTATGCGCCACGTTCAAATCGCCGCAAACAAAGAGAGGTTTCTTTTTCTCAAGCTTTTTAAGGTATTTTAGAAAAGCCTTGTCCCAAGTTTGCCTATAAGCCAAGCGCGCAAGCTCTGAACCGGAATTGGGCGTGTAGACGGTCACTAAAATAAAATTATCGTATTCAGCAGCAATCACACGACCTTCCGTGTCATGCTCTGCTTCACCCATATCGTAAGTGACAGATAAGGGCTCTTGACGTGTAAGAACCGCAGTCCCTGAGTAGCCTTTGCGCTCAGCAGAGTTACAATAAACGTAATACCCCTCCAACAAATCCAGGGCTTCATGTACCTGCTCATCCTGCGCCTTGGTTTCCTGCAGACAAAGCACATCTGGATTCATTTGCTCTAAGGAGCTCAAAAAATCCTTTTTCATGACTGCACGCACGCCATTCACATTCCACGAAACTAGCTTCATTGTTTACTCCAACTATTTACTTTTTTGCGCTGAACCGACAATTTCAGCGTTTTGTTTGTCGAATTGCAACCAATTGGCTGCTGTATGAATTATTTGATTTAAGGGTAAGCGGGTTTTACCTTTCAAAGCACATTCCCATATGTATAAAATGCGCCAACCCTGCTGATTGAGTTTTTCTCTCTGTTTTTCATCCCGCAAGGTATTTTCATTAATTTTATTGCGCCAAAATTCTTCGCGCGAACCCGGCCATTTAAAAAGGTGGCAATTGTGAGCATGCCAAAAGCAACCCTGAATAAATATTAATGCCCGGTATTTTTTAAACACAAGATCCGGTTTGCCAGGTAGGTCTTTGCTATGTAAAGCATAACGAAACCCCAGCCGATGTAAGCCCTGGCGAATTAACATTTCGGGACGCGTATTTTTATTCTTGATCCCCGCCATCATGCGACTGCGTGTCGCCTTTGAGACAAGATCAGTCACCTTAAGCGTAAGCCCGCGCTTTCCTGGAACTATGCCTGGTTAAATGTGGAAGCATTATACCTGCAATATCTTCAACAACAGGCACAACCACACTGTTTCCAAATTGTTTGTAAGCCTGTGTGTCACTCACAGGAATTTGGAAGGTATCTGGATATCCCATTAAACGCGCACATTCTCTGGGCGTTAATCGGCGGGGATTAGCTCGGGCGCGCTTTACCAGAATCTCCGATCCATCTTTGTAATAACGCGCTGAAAGCGTGCGTGCAACTGCATGTTTATCCACAAGGCCATAACCAAAGCCGTTACCTTTTTGTTTGTGCTTCGCAGCATAATTTTGCAGGTAGTTCCAAAGCTTATCACTCAGGTGATATTTATTGGCGACGCGCCCCTTCTTACCCACGATATATTTACACAATTCCGGGGACTCGATATTTTCACTGCCATCTTCTGGATGCAAAATAGCTGCAAGAGTCTTGGCGTTTGAAGGAATTTCTGGAAAATCGTCCCAACTGAATTCGCCCGGCGTTGCAAAACCTGCTATAAAAATTCTTTCCCGATGCTGGGGAACACGACCTTTAGCGTCAATAACCTTACAGAAAATCTGATAGCCCAAATCTTCAGTTAGCGTCTTTTGAATAATTTCAAATGTGCGCCCTTTGTCGTGACTCTGTAAGTTTTTCACATTTTCCAGCAAGAATGCTTTGGGCCTTTTACTTTGCAGTATGCGAGCCACATCGAAAAACAGGGTACCTTGAGTGTCGCAGGCAAAGCCGTGATTCCGTCCAAGAGAATTTTTCTTTGATACACCGGCTATAGAGAAGGGCTGACAGGGAAAACCCGCCAACAGCACGTCGTGGTCGGGAATATCTTCCGTACCTACCTGAGTAATGTCTCCGAATATATCGTGCTTGTCTTGAAAATTTGCCTTGTAAGTTTGCACAGCAAATTTATTCCACTCGCTGGTAAAGAGGCATTGGCCTCCGGCGCGCTCAAACCCCAAGCGCAAGCCTCCTACTCCAGCAAAAAGATCGATAAATGTAAAACTTCGCTTCACCCACAACTCACTTCTAATTTTTAGCTGCCAGTGTACGTTTAGGCCTTCTAGTGTCAACGGCTTATTCGTTCAGCGAGAGTTCAGTTTTGGCTTGTTAGTATTCGACGGCTACAGTCGCCATTGTTATTGGCTAGCCACCCTTCACAAGGCCAACAAACACAAACTCTTGAGGCTGAATTAATGAAAATCATCCCCCCCGCTCGTTATCTCAGCTGTTTGATATTGATTTTACTTCTGCAAGCCTGCGCAAGCGGTATAACCATCATTGACACTGCTGGCGTTGATGAGGAGCAATTGGAAAGAGATATGGAAGCCTGTGAAAGCTTGGCGGATGAATTGGATAATTCCAACAAGGTCACCGAATCGGCTTTACTGGGTGCTTTTTTCTCTGGCCTCACTGAATTCGTCTTCAGCGGTGGCAACGAAGAGTTTGCACGTGAAGCTGCTTTTGTCGGCGCAATTCAGGGAGGAATCGCCGGTGCTACTGAGCTTGAGTATGAAAAAGACGAAGTTGTGAAAAACTGCATGCATAACCGCGGCTACGCTGTACTCAATTAAAATCAACCGTTATTCACCTGATCCCGCCATTCGGTAGTAAACTGCGCCATTCTGTTAACTGGTTCACAAAAGTTTTGCTAGTCTAAAACTAGAAAGCTAATTTTTAACTAAAACCAAAAGAATGGCGCGAAAAACAACCTATTTATTGAGCTTGCTTTTGCTCTGCCCGCTGACTGTAATAGCCAATGGCAAGCTGTATAAGTTCGTGGATAACACCGGCCATGTGCGCTACACAGATCGCCCTCAACATGACGGCTATGTTGAATTAGAGTTGACTCTCAAAGGCTGGGAATCACCCAACACCTACTCAAATTACAAGGCCAATATGGCGAAATACCAGAGCCTTGTAAAAAATATGTCGAAAAAGCATGGCCTGCCTCAGTGGCTAGTTTCCGCGGTTATACATGCCGAAAGCTTATACAACCCCAATGCTGTCTCCCGCGCAGGTGCTGTTGGTCTGATGCAACTAATGCCAGCTACCGCACAGCGTTACGGGGTGTACAACAGGCAAAACCCGGAACAAAATGTGGATGCGGGTGTGAGGTATTTAAGAGATTTATTGGATATGTTTGATAACAACCTGGATTTGGCACTTGCTGCTTACAATGCAGGTGAGAATGCCGTTAAGCGCTATGGATACAGCATTCCCCCCTACAACGAAACACGGAAATATGTACGCAAGGTTAAAGCTTTGAGCATAAGTTATAAATCCAAGCCCATTTGATAACACACTTTAAGCCTTAAGCTAGCCCGCTTTAAATAAACCACCGATACTTTCACTTTCTCCTTCTCTCGCGAGCTCCATCAATGTTTCCAGATTTATCTGGCCCACCAGATTAATAAAAACAGCCTCTTCAACATCCGCTGTTAAGATAACCAGCCCCTGAATTAAATTTTCTTCCTGCTTCAACAATATTGAAGTGCGGGAATTCTCTTCGACTACTGAAATAATATTCATCCAACCCTGGTTCTCCAATTCTGCCGCTGTTAAACGAATTTTTTCGGTCACGCCAACAAGCTGCTCACCCTCCAAACGATAGGTTTTTATTCGCACGCTTTTTAGATTCTTTATGAGTTCCTTTTCGGCTTTATCGGAATCTTCTTCCTGGCTCATGGCCCAGCCGGCTAACTTAAGCAAACCTGGACCAATAGAAAAGCTGGTCTCTTCCTTGGCTTGCCAAAATTTCGGATAGTCAATGTCAGCATAACCGGCGTGACTTTTTATCGAGCCTGAATTGCTGCAAGCAACCAGGATTAGGATAGTTAAACCAAGAGAAATTTTTACAAATGTAAGAGATTTTAAATATCGATACATGACGCTGCCCTCTACACTCTGGAGTTGTTGTACTTAATTTGTTTCAGATTTTTCACTGCCCAGATTGACGTCAAGATTCAGAGAGTCCGTAATGGCCGCAATTTTAGACGGATCGATGTTGCCATCGATATTAATAAAAACGGCTTCACTATCTTTACCCGCTGCTAGAACAAGCAAGCCTTCTATTATACCGTCGTGTTGGTTTACAAAAATGCGAACCTGCTCTTCACCTTCGTTTACACTAACCGCTGGCTCCCAATTGAGTTTCTGCAATTGTTTGGATACTGACTTTATTGATTTAAGTGCAAGTTCAGTGTTATCTCCAATGTCGTAAATATTCACACTAATACCGCGAATTCCGCTCAATAAAGCCGCCGCCTCAGGATCATCTTTCGCAGCGAGTCCAGCGACAAGGTTGATCAAGCCGCTGTGCAAATTAATTTGAACTTTGGGTTCACCGTAGACTTTTGTTAACGCTTCAAAGTCGACCATTTTATCCATTTGTGTGTGGTTTTCTGCATGACTTAACAAATTAAATCCAGCCGTGCACAGCACCAAAGTGGTTAATAATATAAATTTTTTCATTTCTTTCTCCTTACTGCGTATTTGATTCGTTTTCTTCGATCAAGGGATAGAACACCCCCTTGTATATAGCCTGCTGACTTGAGTGAGCGATATGCTGATTCACTTTTTCACTGGCCTGCAAACTCACCGAGTTAAAATAGTGAAATGCAAGCGCCACTTCTTTCTGAGCTTCAAGAACGCGCTGCTCACTGATCTCTGTATCGGGCAATTGATCTGGTTTTGGCCAGTGTGTAAAACTCAAAACCAGGACCGCAGCGGCGACTCCCACTGCCGCGATGTTTTTGTAGCGCTGCCACCACGCCTCTTGTTCATATCGCTCCGGAATGCTCAATAACTTTTCTTCCAAATGCTGGGGCGCTGCTTGAACACCCAGCTTTCGTACTTCTTGCATGAGGTTTTCGTCGTCATTCATAAAAGTATTGCCGTTTCGAATTTTCCTGTTTCAATTTTCTTGCTTGAAGGCTTCGCTCAAAGCCTGTCGTGCTCGGTGCAAATATACTTTCACCTGAGCAGGCTTGAGATCCATAATTTCTGCTACATTTTCATAGCTGTGCTCATGTATGTCTCGCAACACCAACAGACTCCTCCAGGGTTCCTTTAAGCGCTGAATACAATCCATCAAGCGCTTTTGTAATCCTTTCTGCACCAATATGTTTTCAGGTTCTTCCCTTTCATTGACATGAAGTGACTCATCCTCAAGACCGACCTGAGCCTTTCTTGCCCGCAATCTGTCCAAACAGGCGTTGCGCGTGACTTTCATTAGCCAGGCTTCAGACTTGTCTGTTCGCACGCGTTCAAGCTGCTGCCACAATTTGATAAAGGCCTCCTGCGCTACGTCTTCAGCTTCGCTGGCATCGCTTAGCATGTATTTCGCTAAGCTGAAGACCTGATCTTTGTGTTGGCCCACCAAGGCACGGTATCTTTTATCCATGTCACTAATATAAACGGACTTATTTGGGAAAAGTTACAAAAAATATGGAAGTGAGTTCTTGCAGTGCTTGCGAGGTGGCGGAGCGTTATAGGGAAAACAGCGTTTTTAGCCTCGCACTGTGATTGCGGGAGACTTTGACCTGAACGCCATCCTTTAGCTTAAGTAGATAGGACCCTGAAGGGCTTTCCTCCAGAGATTCAACAAATTTAAGGTTCACAATCTGTTGGCGATTGGCTCGAAAGAAGCTGCGATCGGGCAAGCGGTTTTCAATTTTTATCAGGGATTTATAAATAAAGGGTTTTTCGTCATCAAAATACAAGCGCGTGTAGTTTCCCACGCATTCGAAACGTCGTATTTTGCTTAATTCAACCAGCCAGGATTGCTCACCATCCTTGACGAAAATCTGACTGTTTTCCTCCAGGCGGTGTTCATTCTCGTCTGCGTCTCTCGCTTCGTTTGCATGTAATTTTTCTATTGCCTGTTGCAAGCGTTCAGGGCTAATTGGCTTGAGCAGGTAGTCAACCGTATTGAAATCGAAAGAGCGAATAGCATATTCGCTGTAAGCAGTAGTAAAAATCACTTTTGGGCAATTCTTGAGACGATCCAACATCTCAAAACCGTCTTTGCCAGGCATATTAATATCTAAAAACACCAGGTCTGGTTTTATTTTTTCGATCAGGGCTTCGCCCTCTTCAGCATCTCTCGCCTCCCCCTGAATCTCAATCTCTGGATGTACAGCGATCAGTTTTTTTAAGCCTTCTCTGGCCAAGCGCGAATCTTCAACAATTACCGCTTTCATTGGCAAAGTCTCCGGGGGATATGTATTTCAGCTATTACTTTATCTGCTTCCTGAAAAAGATTGAGACTGGCCTCTTCACCATAGAGCAGCAATATTCTCTGACGGATATTTTTTAAGCCTACCCCAGTTCCCTGACTGCCTGCGGACAACTCACCATCGTTGCTCACCAGGCAAATAAAATCTTCACCTGAATCATTCACTATAACAGTTAGTTCTCCGCCGTTTTTTTTCAGGCTGATTCCGTGCTTAATCGCATTTTCAACAAGCATCTGTATCAACATAGGTGGAACCATTAAACTTTTCGCGGTTTCCGTAACGTGAATTTTAAAACTCAATTTGTCTTCTAAATGAATACTTGCAATAGCGAGGTAGTTTTTAACCAACCTTATCTCCTCTTCCACCGGCACTTTTTCGCGTGTATGACTGCTGAGCGAGAAACGTAGCATGTCAGAGAAAGCTCGCAAACTGTGTTGTGCTTTGGGTATGTCTTCATCCATCAAGTTGATGATGTTGTTCATACCATTAAATAAAAAGTGAGGACTGATTTGACCCATCAAGGTGTTGATGCGCGCATCTTTCAGCTGATTTTGAATCCGCACCCTTTCCAATTCATTGGCCTGGTTTCGGTGGTTGGATTTCACCACAACATAAATAAAACACCACGCTAACTGAACCACCAGAGAAGAAATCCAACTGATCTGCATCTCATCGGGGTCCCGCGTAGTAACGGCAAAAGGCGCATCAAACCAAGCCAGCCACTCATGCGTAAACCACACATTGTGTTGTGTTAGCCAAGCTACAAAGTAGGCACTCAGGAGATTATAACCAAGCATTAAACTCAATAGCTCAAAGGGGTGCTTCAAGTGCCAGTTGTTTTTTTGATACAGGAAACGAAAGCCGAGCAGCACTGGGATGCTGATAAAAAATCGTGTTAAATCAGCCACAAGCAATTGACTATCGTAGGCACTCTTAATTAAATTTACGCTTAGCGTTGGACTCAGATAGAACAACCAGCCCGCACAATGAGCCAACCAGAAAAACCCATCTCGCGGGAAAAAATATTTTCTCAGTCTCAGGCTCTGCACATCAAATTCTCTCAGGAATACGAGTGAATTCTCTCACAAGCTTAATCAAGAAGACATATTTCAGGAGGAATGGGAAATTACCCAGGGGAGCAGGCTAATTGCAGGATGAGCGGAAACTGGCTTGATTAATTTAATTTTTGTTGCATACGTTCTGCATTAGTTCTGGCACTATTGTTAATATCGCGTCCCAAATATAGATCGTAGGCCTTGAGCAATTCCGCGTGTGGCAATTTACATATTTGCCGCAGCTGACAGGAGGCCAGCACACCCAATACTGTTCCCGTATCCGCGCTAATCGTCGAATTTTCAAGCCGCTGGTGTAACAAACTCCAATATTCAGGCCGTGCACTAATTTTGCCTTTGCCACTTAAATACAGCAAACCCACCAAGCCATGAATAGATTGACTATTTGCTTGCATAGCTGACTGAAATGCTGCCCGGGATTTATCTACTAGATTTTTTTGGACTGCTTCTTCCAAAGTGCTGGTCTCAGATAACTGAAGCCATAAAAAACCAACTTTGTAATTCAATCTTAAAGAATTTGGATGATGCTTAATTTCGGCAAGTAACATAGATCCATCAGACCGCCATTGGTAACTTTTCTCAAAAGTTACACTGAAGCAATATAATAATATGACAACACACATAGCCAAGGCATATTGGCTTTTTAAAATTTTTATGCGAGCCAAATAAAAGAACAGTAAAAAAATTAGGCCTAGCAAGGGAAGGTGATTTCTATGCTCAAACACCAATTCTAGATTTAAAAAACTCGACTCTACCGCATGCCCGATTAAAAACCAAAACCAGGCAAAGCCGAAAAGTGGAGCACGCCGTCTAAAGATAATCGCAATGACGCTGACACCAAACAGGAAGATTACTGAGAATAGTGTGCTTAGCGGATTCATCAGTGAGGTCGACACACTGAAATCGTCATGAAATAAGGTGTAGTGCGATTCAATGGGAAGAATAATCCAATAGAGATAAGCAACTATCACTCTTGTCTGCGTTAACAGACGCTCCCAAGCTGAAAATTCTCGCTGACTGAAAGTTTCAAAAAATCCTGAAGAACCTAATTGATAATAACCAGCGATGAAACCAACAATCAACAACAAGCCAAAACCCAGAAGCAATTTTTTTTGCAGCCGTGCGTTGTCACGACCTGCACCAAGAAACAACTCCAAATTAAATATCAGCAAGGGGAGTATTACGGCGTTCTCTTTACAAAATAAGGCCGCAAACCAGCAAAGCAAAGCCAGCAAAGGAAAATACCAAGCTTGATAAGACCAAGCCAAAGATCGCCAGTGCAAATAACTTATCAAAGCAAGCAGAGAAAAGATTGTTGCCAATATTGTCATACGTTGTACTACATATAGCACTGTACTGACGTTAATTGGATGAATCGCCCATAACGTAGCTGCAAAGAAGCTGAATATTAAGAAATGTTCTGTCAGGCGATCCTTTTTATAATTTGACTCCAGTAAACAAAATAGCTGATAGAAAAACCAGACCGCAAGGAAGGCCGCTAGAATTTGCAAGGAGATATTAGTTAATTTAAAACAAGCACTGTTTAGCCCACAAAACTTGACATTAACGGCAAAGCTCAATCGTGCCAATGGGCGACTCTTCCATTCACCATTCACTTTGGCGCCTTGCCACAATGCATGTTGTGTTAAGTATTCCGGCTGAAGGTCGGGTAGTTGCTGAATATTGTGCTTGTCATCAAACAACCAGGGTCCCTGATAACCTGGCAAATACGCCACAATACACAGCGCAATCAGTAGTAAGCCAAAAAACAGGCCTATATTCCTTTCCTTTATAAACACTATCCGCGCCGAGCCCAGCCTTTTCAATTGATTGTCTAACTAAACTATAGCCTTTCTCGGTGTAATCGTAGAAAGCGACTAAAATTATTCCATGGATTTATATTCAGAAGGCTCAAGTGAAATTGGCGCGTGATAACTAACTTAATCTTAATGTTTGGCCTGCTTTTCCAGTCTACCCCAGGAGAAACAATTCAAACCCTGAAGGTGGTTAGCGGCACCCATCCCATTGACATGTATTCAGTGGAATTACTTTCGCTCATTATCGATCACCGGGCATTACCTTATCAGATTGAAGTTATTCATTTAGACGTGGCACAACTACGCGCGCAAGACTTTTTGCTACGCGGAGCGACTGATGTCTATTGGTCAGCAACAACCCTGGAGCTTGAAGAGAAACTGTATGCGGTGTATTTCCCGCTTTTTAAGGGACTACTCGGCTATCGTATTTCTTTGATCAACACAAAGAACAAAGGTTTGTTTGACGATATTAAAGATATCCATGCGGCGAGGGAAATCATCTATGGTCAAATGGGGAGCTGGACAGATACCCGAATACTTTCTCACAATCATTTTAAAGTACTCACCACCCCTAGTTATGAATCGCTATTTGTGATGCTTGACGCTGAAAGGTTTGATGCTTTTCCTCGAGGTATATTTGAACCATGGAACGAAATATCCAGACATTCGCATTTAAATCTTGCCGTGGAGCAAAATTTAGCCTTCTCCTACACCATGCCTTTTTACTTTTTTGTGCATCACCAAAACAAAACATTGGCAGAAGACTTAAAAACAGGTTTAGACAGCCTTTTGGAAAGCGGCGAGTTTGATAAATTTCTGTATTCTCACCCTCTGGTGCAAGAAAACCTTAAGAAAGCCCATTTAGATTCCCGGCTGATTTTTAGGTTAATCAACCCAGAACTTTCTGATAAAACGCCTTTGGAAAATAAAAATTATTGGTACCAGAGTGACCAGCATTCTCCCGAGATTTCAATCCAGTGATTTTTTGTAGTCTAGGCCCCACTGATACAAAATATTTTTTTTCTCGCCAGTAATTTTCGCAGCCAGCGACGCCGCCTGCTTGAGCGGTAATTCTTCCATTAAGGTTTTCATCGTGTGTACGACGGCCTCTTGCTGCTCTGAGCTCACACCTTCCCCGGCCCCCTCTAACAAAACAACCATTTCTCCTCTCGATTGATTGGCATTAACTTGCAATTCAGCCAGCAATTCTGCGAGCGTTCCACACACAAAAGTTTCATACGTTTTACTTAACTCTCTTGCTAAAACCGCTTTTCGATCCGCCCCAAACACTTCATACATGTCTTGCAAACTCTCCGAAATTCTATGCGGTGACTCGTAAAAGACCAGGGTTTGACCACAACCCAATAAACTTTTGTACATATTTTGGCGGGCAACGCTTTTTGCCGGAGGAAAGCCTTCGAAGCTAAATCGGTCCGTTGGCAGGCCGGCTGCGCATAAGGCTGCAATCAGCGCACAAGCACCGGGTATGGGAACCACTTTAACCCCCACCGCGCGCGCCTCTCGCACAAGTTTATAACCCGGATCGGAAATAAGAGGCGTCCCAGCATCCGAAATGAGCGCTACACTATCGCCGTGTTGCAACTTTTCGATGATTCTTCGTGTCTGATTTTCATCACTGTGATCGTGGTAAGGAATTAATTGAGTTGAGATGTGATAATGTTGCAACAATTTACTGCTATGACGGGTATCTTCAGCCGCTATAATGTCGGCGTTTTTTAGTGTTTCTACAGCACGGAAGCTGAGGTCTGCCAGGTTTCCAATTGGTGTGGCAACTATAAACAAAGTGGCGGCCATAGATTTATCAACTCTATTAGAATTATTAATTAATAACGTTTAAACAGTTTCGAGAAAGACATGCAGCGCTTATTCTACAAAAGAAACCTGGTGATTACTCTGCTCCTTGGTTTAATGCTCACCTCCTGTGCACCGCCGACAAAAGATCCCCAGAATGAAGATCAATTTGCCTATTATTCTTTAGAGCAAATCCCAAATGTATTACTCAAGGCACAAAATGAAACTGATTTAGATAAGCGAGACCAGTTAAAATTGCGCGCCACCGCTTCACTGATTGCGCTGGGTGAATACGACTGGGCGCGAACAGTGTTACAAGGGATGTTTGCCTCTGCGCTGAGTGATGAACATTACCTTGAATTCAATATGCTTTCAGCGAAACTTGCACTGGTGGAAGGTCGCCCATTTCGCGCCAAACGCTTCTTATGGGATGAACGCTTTACCACCCAGCTCAACCAAAGCGATCTGGAAACCCAAATTCAAGCCGGCGAAATGCGCGCAAACTTGCTTTTTGACATTGCTGAATACCGCCAGAGTATTCAGGAACGTATCTTACTGGAAGCCTTATTACTTGAAGAGCCCGAGCGCCAGGCACTCAATCAGGATGCACTTTGGCAAACCCTAATGGAACTGCCTATTCAGGATCTAGCCATCGAAAGTCAGGCTCAAAAAGATAAAACCATTCGCGGTTGGTACAACCTCGCGGCGCTCGCAAAAAACAATCAAACCAACATTCGGCTTCAATTACAGGAAGTCGAAGAATGGACTCATCGTTGGCCCGAGCATCCTGCCAGCATGCGACTTCCCGCAGATTTGCAATTACTGAAGCAGCTCGTAGAACAGCAAGCCAAGCAAATTGCAGTGCTTCTGCCACTGACTGGCAACCTGGAAAGTGCCGCCAATGCAATTCGTGACGGTTTAATGGCCGCTTGGTACAACGCCAGAGAATTAGGCGATACACCTCCTGCTCTGCGGTTTTATGACACTACGCAAGCTTCAATAAATGAAGTCTACGATCGAGCCGTTGCCGAGGGGGCCGAATTGATCATAGGCCCACTGGATAAAGAGAGAATTGCTGAGCTTAGCCTTCGTCCCGCGCTTGAAGTGCCCACTCTTGGATTGAACTACACAGAAAATAACCTGGTTCTGTCTGACAATATGTTCCAGTTTGGACTCGCGCCGGAAGACGATGCACGTCAAATTGCCCGGCGCGCTTGGCGTGACGGTCACCGAAGAGCACTGATTCTCGCACCACCCTCTCAGTGGGGTGATCGCGCTATTGCAGCTTTCAGCGAGGTATGGAAAGAATTGGGTGGTGAGTTAACCAGAGATTACCGATACACCGAAACGCGAAAATTTTCCAGTCTGATTGCCGATGCCTTTGATGTGAGTGACAGCAATCAGCGTCGACGTCGTGTTCGCAGTGTATTAGGCCAAATTGATTTAGAGTTTGAGCCGCGGCGACGTCAGGATGTGGATATGGTCTTTCTGGTTGCACAAGCTGCAAATGCCCGTCTTCTCAAACCTGCCCTTGCTTTTCACTACGCCGCAAATGTGCCGGTGTATGCCACCAGTCACGTCTACAATGGAGAAACTGATCCAGCGAAAGACAAAGATATGAATGATATTCGTTTTGTCTCCCTGCCCTGGTACTTCAATTCACGTCTCGCAGAAAAGCGCGCTATTGATAGTTTTGGTAACCGTGCCGCAGCTTATCAGCGCTTGTATGCCTTTGGTGTGGATGCCTACCATCTTTTTCCAAGGTTGCAGCAACTTGTAAATGTAACCCAGGCACACTTTTATGGCGCAACAGGCGCCCTGAGCATGGATGAACACAGGCGAATTGTACGTGAACAGTACTGGGCGCAATTTGTAAAAGGCCGCGCTGTGGCGATGCCAGGTACAACGCTGGAACCCGACGAGAGTTAAAAGGATTGACTGAAAAACAATCAAAGGGTCAGCATGCTGAGGCAATGGCAGAAGCCTTGCTCAAGGAAAAGGGTTTAACGCTGCTTGAGCGCAACTTTTCCTGCAAGACAGGTGAAGTCGATTTGATCATGCAAGAAAACCAGACGCTGGTATTTGTTGAGGTTCGTTACCGCAAAAATGCGCGCTTTGGCTCCGCATTGGATAGTGTGAACCTCAAAAAACAAAAGAAAATCATTTCTGCTGCGCAATATTATTTGCTTAAATTTGCGCCACATACTGCTCTTATAAGTCGGTTTGACGTGGTAGGCATTACCGGCGATGATATTCAGTGGGTACCCGCTGCTTTTCAGGCAGAAAGATAAAGGTTAATAAAATGATTCAACGGGTCTATTCACTTTTTCAAAAAAGTGTAGAAGCAAAAATGCAGGTTGGAGAAGACCTCGCACCCCTCATTGCTCAAGCCAGTGAAAAAATTGTTAGCGCTTTGCTTCAGGAAAATAAAATCATGTTCTGCGGGAATGGCATCTCTGCGGCCATAGCGCAAATATTTACGTCAGCTTTACTGGATCGCTTTGAGCGTGAACGTCCTAGTTTGCCGGCCATTTGGCTCGGCAGCACCACACCAACATATACAGCAATTGCCGCAGATTACAGTCACAATGAGGTCTTCGCCAAACCTGTACGTGCGCTAGCCCAGGAAGGCGACATACTGTTTACTATTAGCACCAGCGGAAACACTGGTAATCTGGTACAAGCCACCGCTGCTGCGCACGACCGTGGAGCTCAAGTCATTTCCCTCACAGGCCGAGAGGGTGGTTCAATTTCATCAATACTGGATGTGAACGATATGGAAATTTGTGCACCACTCAATTCCCGTGGCCGGATTCATGAAATACACTTACTGTGCGTGTTTTGTTTGTGCGATTTAATTGACCACCAATTATTTGGTATTGATTAGTACATTAATTCATCACTTTTCGCCAATGAGATAGGAGCTATCATAATTTTATGACTGTTGTGACGAACATGCTTAAACGAGGAACTATTCTGCTGTTTGCGATTATTACATCTGCTTGTGTGACAATTATTGATGCTACCACTGACGGCCCGATTAAACCGGATCCCAATGAACGTAGCTTCGGTGGTAAAATCGACGACAAGAATACGAAAACAATTGTTGCAGTGAATCTTAAGAAAGCGAGTGCCGCTCTGGACGAAGCGCATATTAATGTTCATGTTTACAATGGAGTGGTACTGTTAACTGGTGAGGTGCAGAGCCAAGCTCAGAGAGATTTGGCCGGCAAAACGGCGAGAGATGTAACCCGTGTACGCCAGGTATACAACCAGTTAGAAGTCCGCCCCAAAAGTAAATTTATGGATAGAACGGTCGACAATATTTTACAAACTAAAATAAAAGCTAAACTGATGTTTAATAAAGACATCGACTCTGGAAAAGTGAAAGTAATAGTTGAAAACGACGTCGCCTATCTAATGGGCCTGCTTACTCGCGTACAAGTAGAAAAAATAACTGAAGTTGTTCGCAAACAAAAAGGAATAAAAAAAGTTGTGCGCGCCATTGAATACATAGAGGAATAGAACTTATGTCTACATCCACAATTGTTACCCTGGTCATCATTGTTGTTTTGTTTTTTTATATCATCACGATATATAACAAGTTAGTGGCCCTTAAAAACCGCTTTCAAAATGCGTTTTCACAAATCGAAGTTCAGTTAAAACGCCGATACGACCTCATACCCAATCTCGTTGAAACTGCCAAAGGTTATCTCAAACATGAAAGAGAAACGCTTGAAGCGGTTATCAGTGCGAGAAATAGCGCAGTCTCCAGTTTAAAGGCCGCTGCTTCTGATCCGGGTAATGCCGCCGCAATCCAGGGCTTGGCAGGTGCTGAAGGTGCATTAGCTGGCGCACTGGGTAGATTGAATGTGGTAATGGAAGCCTATCCGGATCTCAAAGCCAGCTCTAACATGTCACAACTGTCAGAAGAGCTCACCACAACCGAAAATAAAGTGGCTTTTTCTCGACAATCTTTTAACGATTCAGTTACTGAATACAATACTTACCGACAGAGTTTCCCTCCGGTCTTCTTTGCCGGTTTTTTTGGACATTCAAAAGACGCAGAATTACTGGAATTTGAAGATAGCGAGCAAATTAAAGAGGCTCCTAAAGTTTCCTTTTAAGCAGTTAGAATCCTGTCATGAATTTTTTCCAACACCAGGATGCAGCCAGAAAAAAAACCAGCATATTGGTTTTTCTTTTGGTTGCGGCGGTGCTTTCACTTATTGTCATCACAACACTCACTGTCGCCGTTTTTTGGTATTTCCTGGAGTCCAATTCAACCAGCATAAATGCAGCAGAAAGTGCGACTCGCAGTTTTCTGGACCATTTATGGATCCTCGTAAACTCTGAGGTGTCCTTGTGGATAGCAGTGGGTGTTGCCGGTGTTGTCAGTATCGGTAGCCTTTTTAAATTCATACAAATGGGAAAAGGCGGCAAATATGTGGCGAAGAGTTTAGGCGGGCAATTAATCAGCCGCGATACGGATGATCCTGATGAAAAGAAAGTCCTGAACGTGGTTGAAGAAATGGCTATAGCTTCCGGCAACCCTGTTCCAAGCGTTTATCTCCTCGAAGAACCTGGAATCAATGCCTTCGCTGCCGGCGTCTCGCGCCGCGATACCGTCATTGGTGTTACGCGCGGCTGCATACAACACCTCTCGCGTGATGAGCTTCAAGGTGTGATGGCTCATGAATTCAGTCATATTCACAATGGTGATATGAAACTCAATATGCGTCTGATTGCCCTGCTACACGGCATTCTGGTTATAGGTTTAATTGGATATTTCCTTGCACGCGGTTCTGCTTATGGTTCCAGCCGCAGCAAAGGCCGGGCTCAACAAATGTTATTGGGTTTCGCGTTAATGGTCATTGGCTACGGCGGGACATTTTTTGGAAATCTGATTAAATCAGCTGTCAGCAGACAACGCGAGTATCTTGCGGACGCTTCGGCGGTGCAATTCACTCGCAATCCCGATGGTATCGCAGGGGCACTGAAAAAAATTGGTGGCCTGAGTTCCGGTTCTTATTTTACCAGCGGAAATGCATCGCAATTCAGCCATATGTATTTTAGTCAGGGTATTAAATCAATGTTAGGCGGATGGACATCAACTCATCCTCCATTAAACGATCGAATCAAAAGAATAGACAAGCACTGGGATGGGAAATATTCACATGTGAGCGCTTCACACAAAGCTGATATTGATTACAGCGCGGTGCCTGTTCACGATAGAGCGGCCGCAGCACTCGCTGCTGTCGGTGCAGCTGCATTGCAAGCCCAAACATCTCAACAGTCCCGGATTGATGAAGAAACCATCGAGCATGTTGGCGAGATTCTGCCAGAAAGTATTGACGCTGCGCGTGATTTTCTTTCCCATCTCCCAGACGATATTCACGATGCAGCGCATAAATCCGGTTCAGCAAAAGCACTGGTTTATTGTCTATTGCTGGATCATGACAAAGCTGTGCGAGATACCCAGGCAAAGATTCTTCAGGAAGGAGCGCAAACTGACACACTAAAAGTCGTAAAAGAGCTATTTAAAAATGTCATGAATTTGCCGCGCGAACAACACTTGATGGTTGTAGATATTTGTATACCCGCGCTAAAGGAATTGGAGAAAGCAGATTATCAACAATTTAAAAATAATCTGGTTAAGTTAATTAAAGCTGACAAGCAAGTGAGCTTGTTTGAATGGTGTCTTTATCGAATCCTTACTCACAATGTTGAAGTCAAGGATGAAAATGAAAGCAAATCGTTAAAATCTATTGCCACTGCCGCTACAAAAGTTTTAAGTCTTGTTGTTATCGAAGGTGAAAATCAAAAACCTGAAAAAGTTTTTGCTATGGCTGCTTCACATTTAGGTAAGGAATTCAGCTCCGCACAGCTTTACAGCGAGCAATTGAGCTTTGACGATCTCGATAAGTGTTTGAATGAATTAAGTGAGTTAAAACCCTTGGCTAAACCTGTATTTCTGAAAGCTCTAATTGAGGCGATTAATGCCGATGGGAAAGTCACTGCGACTGAAGCGGAACTTTTCAGAGCGATAGCTGATACGCTTAACTGCCCCGTCCCGCCGCTTGCCATCACAACGGCTTAAGCTACAAGATGTTGTTTAGAATTCCTGTTTAAGTCCGCTGGCCAATTTTTAAATAGCTCTCGCGAAATATAGCCTGCACCAACAAAGCATCATTTGTTGCTCGATGTCTATTATGCTCTCCCAAAGCTAAAACCAGGTTCTCTTTTACTTCATCCCAAACGTGCAATTGCGATTCACTTGCAATCGATTCAATAGGGCTTAAATTAAATTCACAATTCAAACCACTGAACTCATACAAACGTCTTAGCCAGATAGCATCGTGACTCCATGCATCACTGTAAGCAACCTGTCCCTTTAAGCATTCGTTCAAATCCAAACAAACCTGGGTGATGGCTTTTCCCCTGGATTCAATCAACGTACGCGAAATGCCATGTAGTGTTTCAGCCTGTGCATCCCAATGACGCCAGCTTTCATGAGGGCGAATTAAACTACAATAACGTAGCCCGTCACTACGTATTAATCCGATTTCAATTGGGTAACTTTCAGATCCGAAGCCTGAAGCTTCTATGTCGATGATGTTTGGAATAAAGTCCTTTTTCATTGCCTGCACCGTAAATTTTATTTTACAACCCGCAAACTGGGTTTTCGACCATCACCGCCCCCGTTATCTGGCGGTGGATTATCCGGTTCCGGCTCAACATCAAACATCATGCGTTGGCCATTTTCACGGGCATATACTCCCATTACGGCGTAACAAGGAACGTTTATTTGGGTGGGTATTCCGCCGAATCTTGCGGAAAAAGTGATGGCTTTGTTGGACATTTCCAGACCAACCACCGCCTGCGGTGCGATATTCAACACAATCTGCCCATCTTTATTGACATATTGCTGCGGCACTTCAACGCCATTTGCCATCGCATTCACAATAATATGCGGCGTACAGTTATTGTCTACAATCCACTCATAAAGAGCGCGTATAAGATAAGGCCGACTGGATGTCATTGCCATAATACTACCTGTACAGCTTCATCGCTTTAGGCAAAATCGGGACGCATTTCTCGCTCAAGTTCCGTGAGACTTTCCTGAAATGATGGGCGGCGAAAAATATTCTCCATATAATCAAATAAGGGAAGGGTTTGCCGGTTACGCGGCATTTTCACGCCAAATACATCCAAACGCCAAAGAATGGGAGCGAGGCAACAATCCACCAAAGTGAATTCATCGCTCATAAAAAAAGGCTTCTCTGCAAATATAGGCGCAATAGCCGCCAAGCTATCGCGCAGATCTTTCACCGCCACATTCACCGCATCTTTATTTTTACTTTTTACGATTGTATCCACTAATGGGCACCAATCGTTTTCTATTCGATAAATAAATTGACGGCTTTCTGCGCGCGCAACAGGATAAACCGGTAACAAAGGAGGATGCGGAAAACGTTCATCCAAATATTCCATCATCACCCGGGTTTCATACAAAGTTAATTCTCGATCAACCAATGTAGGCAGTGAATTGTATGGATTTAGTTCACTTAATTCAGCCGGGATGTTAACCGGATCTGCTTCAACAACGTCAACGGTAACTCCTTTTTCAGCCAAAACTATTCGTACACGATGACTATAGTGATCTCGCGCATCTGAAAAATATGTCATAGTTGAACGTTTCGTAACAACTCCCATTAAACTTTCCCCACAATTTTTATATGAAACATAAGCGGGTAAATCGCCATGTTTTTAATGAACGTCCTTCCAATATTCTCTGTTCAACAACCAGGTAAATACCAACAGTACGCCAAGAAACAAAAATACATAAATCCCGACACGCTTGCGTTTTTCTGAGCCAGGTTCACCGACATAAGTAATAAAATTCACCAAATCATCTACTGCTTGACGGTATTCCTCACCATTCATAGCGCCAGTTTTATTTTTTACTTCCAGCGCACCACATTTGTCTGTCATAGGCGCGCCCGTCGTTTCGTCGTGAACTGCATGACCATGACTATCGATCTTTGGCCCAGGCACACACTCAGCGAGCCCCTGCAACTCTACCAAAACATGGGGCATGCCGACGTTAGCAAAAACTTTGTTGTTAACGCCTGTCCCACGTTTTTCATCTTGATAAAAATTTGTCAGAAAAGTGTGAATCCAAACTGGATTACGTGCTCGCGCAACCAATGACAAATCTGGCGGTGCAACACCGAACCATTCTTTGGCTTGCTTTTTGTCCATCGCATTGTGCATCAACGATCCAATTTTTTCGCCAGCGAAATTCAGGTTTTCTTGCATAAGATTATGTGGAATACCTAAATCATCCGCGACGCGTTCATATCGAGAGAAGCTTAAGGAATGGCAACCCAAACAGTAATTAACAAAATATTTGGCCCCACGTTGTAAAGATTCTTTGTCTGTGACATCCGGATGGTAATCGTTACAAGCTACTGCACCGCAAGCGCCGCCTTCAGCCCCGACTGCTTTAACTGGAACAACAACGAGAGCAATGAATGCCGCTAAACCTGCTAATACTACAGGCAGGGGCAAACCTTTCATTTGCACACGCTCAGGTTCTGGTTTCTCCACATCTTTTGCAATCAACCAAGGGAGATAAATAACAAAAGCTCCCAACACAAGCGCATAGAGATAAAACAACCAAGCCACGTTGGTTTCGTGACCTTCTACAGGTTTAAGCGCCGTAAATAGTCCTCCTAGCGTAATCCATATAATTGCGCCACCAAGCGCAATCGAAAAAACATAGCTTAAGAAAGATTTTTTACCTGCATTTGTCCAAAAAGGCATGGTGAGAAAAAACACAAAATAAAACAAGGTCGCAACCTGAGCCAATAAAGTTCGGTCAGCCGATGGTGATTTAAGTCCAAGGATTCCCAGCACAACAAAATTAGCTGCAAATAAAATCAACATGGCTTTAGGTGTAAAGCCCTTGTAGCGAATGGATTTAACTTTACTTTTATCTAGCCAAGGCAAGAGGAACAAAAATACGATGGCCGCCGCCATTGCAATAAAGCCATTCAGTTTTGAAGAAAACACACCACCCAAATCAATCGTAACTGCACGTAAAATCGCGTAGAACGGTGTGAAGTACCAAACCGGAGCGATATGCGCAGGGGTTTTTAAATTATTGGCTTGTTCAAAATTTGCATGCTCAATGAAGTAACCACCCATAGTTGGCGCAAAAAATACAATCCCACAAAACACAAAAAGGAAAACTGTGATACCCAACAAGTCATGTACTGTGTAATAAGGGTGAAACGGAATCCCATCTTTGGGTATGCCGTTTTCATCCTTGTTCTTTTTGATTTCAACACCGTCGGGGTTGTTCGATCCTACTTCATGCAAGGCAAGTATGTGCAACACGACCAAGGCCAATAATACGATAGGTAAAGCAACCACATGCAACGCAAAAAAGCGGTTTAAGGTTGCACCACTAATCAGGTAGTCCCCACGAATCCATTGAACAAGATCTTCACCAACCCAGGGAATCGCACCAAATAAATTCACAATAACTTGTGCGCCCCAATATGACATTTGACCCCAGGGAAGAACGTAGCCCAAAAAGGCTTCTGCCATCAGCGCAACATAAATAAACATACCGAAAATCCACACCAGCTCACGCGGGGCTTTGTAGGAGCCATACATTAATCCGCGGAACATATGCAAATAAACAACTATGAAAAATGCTGAGGCACCAGTGGAATGCAAATAGCGAATAATGTCGCAGTTAGGCACATCACGCATACAGTACTCAACTGAAGCAAAGGCCGCATCTGCAGTCGGTGTGTACACCATGGTCAGCCAAATACCCGTTAGCAGTTGACTAACCAAAACAAGTAAGGATAAAACGCCGAAGATATACCAAAAATTAAAATTCTTCGGTGCGTAATATTTTGCCATGTGCGTGTCCCAAGCACGTTGCACAGGCAGGCGATCATCAATCCAGGTCCATAAACCAGTAAGCCAGGTTATCATTCTTATGCCTCCTGATCTTCGCCGATGAGAATCACATCGTCAGAAAGAAATTTATAAGGGGGGATTTCCAAGTTGGTTGGAGCAGGAACGCCCGCAAATACGCGCCCGGCCAAATCAAATTTAGAACCGTGACATTTACAAAAAAATCCACCTATCCAATTTGCATCACCAACACCTTCATCACCCACCTCAGGTCGATATTCAGGTGCACAACCCAAGTGTGTGCAAACGGCCAACATTACCAGAAACTCTTCTTTTATTGAGCGTGTTTCATTTTTCGCATATGTCGGTTGCTCGGATTTTTCAGACGCTGGATCTCGCAAGCGATCTTCAACAGCGTTTAAAGTTTCCAGAGCTTCTTTAGTCCGCCTTACGATATAGACAGGCTTGC
>JBNKVX010000016.1:0-54249 GCA_050299435.1 Cellvibrionaceae bacterium
TACACTCGCAGTAGGTGCCGCCAGTGATTTTATTAACGCTACAGGAATTCATACTGAGTTTTCAGGTTTGGACCCTGACGACAATCCCGTATTGGGTTTGGGAGCCGTATATTTATTTGAGAAACAGGGTGGAATTTGGCAACAAACAACACTTTTTAAACCCGGTGCAACGCTCAGCAGTTTAGGTTTCGGCTCAATTGTTTCTTTAAGTGGTGATGGAAATACATTGTTAGTAAAAGCAAGAGCTGATGATGCCAGCATTCCCGGCTTGACTAATGCTTATGACGGTCTGGGCGCGGTGTATATCTATCAGCGTACAAGCACGATAGATGATTGGACTTACCACTCAGTACTCACACCTTTCGAATCACTCGCCGACAACGAATTTTTTGCAGAAAATTTTAAAATTAGTGGTGACGCAAGCACCATTGCTGTAAGTCAATTCATTAATGAAAATATTGCAGGTAGTGCAGATGGACCTGGGAAAATTTTGATGTATGAATTTAACGGTTCAATTTGGGAATACAAAGCTGCGGCTGTGACAGGTATTTCAAATGAAAATATGCGGTTTCCATCTGATTTAGCAATCAGTGAAGATGGCAGTGTATTGGCCGCAGGTGCAGCAGAAAAAAACCATCCCACTGTGCCGCTCGACAAACACGGCGGTGTTTATATTTTTAGAAAAAATGGTGATAGCTGGCCAGTTGATAAAATTATGCAGCCCGATTATTTGCATGGTGGAGATCGTTTTGGTTACAGCCTTGACTTGAGCGACGACGGCAATAGCTTATTTGTTGGTACGCCCCGTGATGATGACGATTCCGCAGGTGCTAACAACGATTTACTCCCGGGAAATGAAATTTTTAATAGCGATTTTGGTCGTGTCACAGTATTTCGTTTTAATGCAAATGACTGGCAAGAAGAAGCTTGGTTGAATCCTAATACTGTTGAGCTTGAAGGGATTTTTTGTGGTCAAATTGTGAAAACTAATGCTGATGGAAGTTTGGCAGTTTTTTCCTGCTATAACGGCAATGCAACTTATACCGGCATTATGGGAGATGAATACGAAAACAATCCGTCGCACGTCATTAATGGTGATCTCGTTTTGTTGTATTATAGAAAAGAGAATGACTTGTGGCGTTTTAGCGCAGCTGTTAAAGGCAATGCCTTTGAATGGGCAGCGGGAACTGGCTTAAGTGGCGTGGCGCTGAGTGGTAATGGTGAATCACTCGCGGTTGGTGCACGCCAGGATACCACTGCGGCAACGGGTGTTGGCTTATATGAATTAGTTGCTCCAGAAACGGCAAGTGCCGGAGCGGTTTTTGTTTACTAAGGAAAACACTCAGCCCTTTTTTACCAAAGTAGAAAACGCTTGCTTAATTCGAACTTTAAGCTGGAACAGCTTATTTGAAATGGTAAATCTTGGGCGAGCAGGCTATTTACCCCGTTCAATCATAGAAATACACAGAGAATTAGCTGGAAAACCACCTCTCAATTAAGCGGTTGAAAAATCAATTATTAAAAGAAAGGAAACTAATTCGCTTAGATAATCCTATATTGCCAGTAGCCACGTTATTTGCAAGAAAGAAGCTCTGGTTTGATATTAATCAAAAGCGTAACATGCTGGATAAAGGCTGCCTGAAATTGAATATATTCGACAAGGAAACTTTATGATTAAAAATAATTTAATATTTAGTTGGCTATTAGCTACCGCGTTTTTTTTTACCACCATTACAGCGGCAGCAGAGCAGTCGAGTACAATTTTTCTTGTCCGACATGCCGAAAAAAGAGATGCAGGTGCAGATCCCGCTTTGTCGGATATTGGTAAAGCTCGTGCACAAATGCTGGCGGCTGTTTTGACGAGTGTAAAACTAACACATGTCTATACGACCAATTACAAACGTACGCGGGACACGGCAACACCGGTTGCACAAAGTCAGGGACTTAAAATTGAGTTTTACGACCCTGTGAAATTGCAGGTCTTTGCCGCAACACTATTGCAACAAAAAGGGACGAATTTGGTTGTTGGGCACAGTAACACAACGCCTGCACTGGCTGAGCTGTTGAGCGGTCAACCCTTTGAAAAAATTGATGAAGCAGTGTATGACAGAGTTTATTTATTTTCGGTATACAAAGGTTCCGTTGTCTCACAGCTGGTTCTTCATGTTCCATTGCCGAAGAATTATTAAATTGATTTCATACATTCTTACTTTTATCTCTGGGTTTATTTTTATCTTGCTTGCGAACGACAGTAAGCCAGTCCAGTACGGCGCCACTAATAGGGTTAAAGCGCGCAACACGGTAAACCACACGTAACATTGAAGGGCGAAAACGTAAGTAGGGTTCTTTCGCTTGGGTAATAAACCATAGGCTCATTAGGCTTCGCAATACAAAACTCAGAATAAATACAACAAACAGGGGCGATGCTAAATTGAAGGGGAGAATCTTCGAAATAGCTAATGAATGAGTTGCAACCCAGCCACCCAGAAGGGCACCGAAAAATACACATGCAGCTTGAGTGGTAGATTGTAATGCAGCGTACAAAGCAAAATTACTTCGGTGTGGACGTATATCATATAAATAATTAGCAGAGCTTAAACTGAATCCACTCCATCCCAGACCTGATAAAAGCTGAACCAATAATAGATAGTAAAAATTATTGGATACTAGCCATAAAATCGGAAGCACCGGCAAGATTAAACTACTCACAATAAGCACCAAACGATTGCCGTAGCGGTCAGCGACTCTACCCCAAAGTCCAAACGTGAGAAACTGCATCACAATGGAAGCAAGGCTATTCAAGCTGAATTGGAGGTAGGTCCACTGTAATTCATCTAGCATATATACCGCAAAGAATGGTGCGGAAATGGCTACCATCGCTTGCATGCCAGCAACAAAAAAACTGTATTGTCGGAAGCTGGTATCTCTAAGTGCTTCTCGGCAATGCTGTAAAGTATTAAGTATGACTGTGGGGTCAGACATGTGAGGATGTGGATCTGGGTCGTGCATGCCTAAAAATTGTTGCGAGGAGATAAACCGTCCTAAACCCGCAGCGACAAATATACAAACAAACCCAAACCAGGTGGCATCATACCGCGTTGTAAAAGTAAGAACGGCACCGCCAAAAATGAAAACCAGTAATGAAACCGCCATGCTCAAGCGAGAGCGCGTGGCAAAAAAAACACCACGCCGTTTTGCTGGTACCAGGCTGCCCATCCACGCCCGCCATTGAGGCTGAATAAGATTCAGGCATGCGTGGTAAAAAACTGCCAATACGATAAGCCAACGCACAGTCGGTAAGCCTTGCCAGGCAGCGGTGGCAAGCGCTGCCAAAAGAAACATCACTAAAGCTTGGAATAGTGCAGTAAATACCACCATTTTTTTGCGCTCAATAAACTGTACAAGCCAAACAGAAGCTAATTGGAAAATAGCACCAACAAACTGAGGAATGGCGGTAAGACTGGAAATTTGCATGGCGCTGGCTTGCAAGAAAACTGCAAACGCATTGAAAAAGTTATCACCCGTTGCAGTCATAAAAGACGAAGACACAGCTTCTCTTTGCGAAAGAACGAGCGTTTTTCGAAGCGTAGAAACCTTGCGAAGATCCTTAGTGGCTGAATTTGGATTCATGGACAAGACAGTCGGGAACTGATTTATTTATTTCCATTGAGATAATATCTACAATTCGTTACCGTAAAGTTTTCAGAAAAGAACTTCGACTTAATTGTGATGTCAGTTGTTGAAAATCGTGACATATTTTTCAAATAATTGCTAACTATTGATACCGGGTAGCTCATAAGATTTAAAAATAGTGTAGCATTCCAGGATCATGATAGGGGTGGTCTAAATCTCACCTTTAAATTGGATCATGATGTTTAGAAGGTTTATAAATTCAATTGATAAATATCTCGTTCTGGAGTCACATATGAAAAAGATTACTGCGATTACTTTAATAATTTTCTCAACCTTGCTTGCTCTTAATGCTGTTGCAGGCTCAGATAGTGGCCTCTATATTGGAGCTAGTGTCGGAACGACGGGTTTGGATATTGGTTCCAATAATTTTAATCTCGATGAGGATGCATCTGGCTACAAAATTCTTGTTGGGTACAATTTCGGTTTGGTGCCTTCGATTGACCTGGCAGTTGAAGCAGATTATCGAGATTTTGGCTCTTTCGAAAATAATGTGCTGAATTACAGTTCTGATATGACTTCGATCGACGTCTATGGGTTGTTAGGCACAAATATAGGGCCGGTTGGAGTCTTTGGGAAATTAGGCTACTCCAACGGAGATTCCGAAACCAATTTTGGTAATCTGAGTTTCAGTGACTCGGACTCCAGCACGACCTATGGCTTAGGTGCAAAAATTGCGCTGGGTTCCTTATCTATTCGCGCGGAGTATGAAGTATTTGATGCAGACAATATTGATGATCTAACAATGATTTCTGCAGGACTTGTATACACTTATTAGTTTCCTAAAAGACTTCTTATCTTTTCTGCGCCCATATCTTGGGCGCATTTAAAAGGAGTATAACGAAGGGCGGGAGTTTTAATACCGTTGCTCTTTGTTTATACCGCAAATCGTTTAGTCCGCAGTTCTGGTTTACTTCCTGTATTGAGACGTCTATTCTTTCTGTACTTCATATCTAGAATTGGCGCTTAAAATCTAAATAAACGCGCCAAAATGTTGGTGCCACAATTTCGAGTTATCCACTAAATTGGTCATCATAGAAATATGGTCGGGAAAGCGAATTTGACAAGACAGTTTGCCTGTATTTTTGCAGGCTTGACTTTGACTGTATCAGCGTTGGCAAATTCGTCTGACTCTGAAGAGCGAGATATCTTTGTGTTATCTTTGGAGCAGCTATTACAAGTCAAAATCAGTGCCTCAACCTTAACGGATAAACAACTACAACGAGTTCCCTCTGCGGTAACCGTTTTTACTTCTGAACAGATAGCACGCTTAGGTGTAAAAACTGTTGCCCAGCTTATGAATTTTGTCCCTGGTTTCCAGAGCCAACGCAGTGCAGACAACGGTGGCTATACCATGGCGTCGTCACGCAACAGGCGGACAGCAGCGGTGAGCACAGAAATTCTTATCGTTGTGGACGGATACCGCACACAGTCCCATTTACACAGCGGAAGTTCATTATTTCTTGAACTTCCTCTGGAAAATATTGAAAAAGTTGAATTTATTCGTGGCCCCGGTTCGGCGCTTTACGGCTCCAACGCGATGATGGGTGTTGTAAATATCATTACTAAGAAAAACGCCACACAATTATCCGCCAGGAGTGGAAGTAATGGTAATGCTGATCTGGGAATACTTTTTGGTAATTCGTGGGATAAAGCGTCTTTAGATTTTCACTCTGTTATTCAGTCTTCACAAGGACAAGGCTTTAGTTTGTTCGATGCCTTCAGTGCAGAACCGGTTGAGGCCTCAGATCCTTTTCTCAACACCAACTCAATATTCAAAGCGACAGTCAGTAATTTTAAATTGCATTTACAACATCGCTATTGGAAAAGTGAAGAATTTTATGTTCTTGAAAGTCTGGATGAACAGCAGAATAAGGTCGGCGTAGATTATTTTCGTACGGCTGCAAGTTTTGTACATTCTTTATTTGGAATAGATTCCAAATTTTCTGTTTACTACGTGGATTATCAAAGTTTTAATGAAGGAAAACAATCAGATTATGGTGCATTTTCTTTGGTTAGCAATCCGTCCAGCGACGCCGCCTTGCTGTTTTCTTCCGAGAGTGATTCAGACGAACGGGATATTGCCTGGGATATGGATTGGGAAATTAGTCAAAACAATCGACTGCTTATGGGATTGGACTGGCGTAGTGAACGCATTGAAAACATCGATGTAAAACTAAATTTCGATTACCCTGCATTGTTGGCGAATAATTTTCCGATAAATTATTATCCAGATTTTCAAGAGTTTGACGTAATTACCCAAAATTTCAACCGACAAACCGTTGTTGGGCATTATTTTCAGTGGTTAAGCACAGTGAGGGAGAAAAATCATTTCACTTTGGGATTCAGATATGATCGTTATAAGGAACTCGACAAAAGTAAAGCTACTCCTCGATTTGCCTGGGTGCATGAACTTAACGACGATCACTCGCTAAAGTTACTGTATGCCCACGCTTTTCGCGCGCCCACCATCGATAATTTGAATTCGAATTCGTCTTGGTCACGTGGGTCGCCGACGCTGGAAGCAGAAACAGTAAAAACCTTTGAACTAATTTGGTCCGGAAAAAACCAAAACGCATTTTGGAGCCTGGGCTATTTTAATTCGCGCTTCAAAGACCCTATTTTGCTAATTGTTCCCGATGAAAATGACAACACCTCACGTATTTTGGCTAACTCAGAACACGATAATATTGCTGGCTTGGAATTTGAATTAACTTATGAGCCGACAAAAAATATATTACTTAGAACGACAGCTACTTCTATATTTCAAAGTGATGAAATGACATTCAGGGAATCCAGTGAATTGTTATCATTTGAAATCAACTACTCAAGAAACCGTTGGAATACGAATCTGGCGCTAGCTTGGCGAGGAGATCGTGAAACCTACGATCCCGCAGCACAAAACGAGCGTCGTTTGCTGGACGACTACTTACTCAGTCATTTTAAATTACAGTATAAAGTCAGCGATGTTTTAAGCATTATCGGCAGTGTGAACAATTTGCTCGATGACGATGTGTACTACGCTTCACCAGGTTCAAGAATTCCACAAGGCATACCGGCAAGAGGAAGGGAAGTGGAATTGGGGTTTCACTGGCAGTATTAAAGTTAAACCGGCGTAACAAGTGTTTGTTACGCCGGGAAAGTGCATCTATAAACATAAACTAATTGAAACTAGCTGCAGCACTAACATCCGGAAGTGCAGGTTTTTATTACCTCCACTTTCTTACATTTCAGGGATAAACCCGTGAATATTTCGTTGTTGCCGTCAGGACGAATATGAACAACCAGTTTTGTTGCTACTGAACCTGCAGGGCAAAAAGCGGGCGTGCGCCAATTACCATCACAATTGGGTCTTTCCATAGGTTCACTCGGCCCAGGCAATCGAGAAAACGAACCATCATCTTCAATTTTTGTGCGATAAACTTTTGCTCCTTTCAAACGTGTGCTGTTGTTTGTTTTTGAATTACACACTGACACGCCGTGAACAAAGGTATCGTGACTGGTTGTTAAAAGAGGTACATAACCGGAATTCTTAGATTTATCGGTTGGGCCCTTATTGCCACAAATATCCAGTTCGTCGTGAGGCTTCAGTATTTTATTATCGACAATATCTGCTTTTTCTACTCGAACATAACAGGGTCGGTCACTGCGCTCGCCGAAATTCAAACGTTCAATCGCGCCTAAATCAGCGGCCTCTCCCAGCGTGCGAGTACGGTCACCAACAAATCCTGAGACATTGCGGTCGGCATCAAGCAAATCTCCGGTGAGCATTATCTCGTAATCAAAAACTGCGGTTTCCTTAACTGGCGGTGCCAGGGAATCAATCGCTGTGCGTAAGTCTGGAAGCGGACCGATTTGTTTCGATCCGGTTTGCGCTGTACCAGTCGCTTTGAGCAGCTGCGATATTTCGTACCAATCGAGTACTGGATTATTATTTTCAATTTGTATTCCCTGAATTGCCGCGACTGCACCTGCAACTATGGGTGTCGCTGATGAAGTTCCGGAAAAAGAGTTGGTATACCATTGGTTAATATCGCTTCCTTTTACTTTGGCAAGATCACCGTAGCCGGCGGTTGTCACGTTCTCGCCCCATCCTTGTACATCAACACGTGTACCGTGGTTAGTCCAACATTTTGGTTTGCGTGTGTCCCATTCGCCGGCACCCACCAAAAGAGCACCGGAATCACGATAGTTGCGGTCGAAGCGATCTTTGTAACGAGCATGATCCAATTTCATTTCTCCGTTTCCGGCAGCCTCCACAACGATAAGGCCAGAGGCAGAGGCTGCGTAAATTGCATCGAAAATATCGTTCCAGTATTCCATGGCAATGTAGCCACATTGGTCACGCGCTTTGCCATCGCTTGTGATACACGCAGTACAGTCGCCGTCTTTGCCCGGACCACGTGCATGTTGTTCTATTAAAATAATATCGCCGGGTGAAAGTTTCATGGCAGCAATGAGAATGGCTTCGGCAACATTATCGAAATAAGCGAGTCCGAGTCCACGTTTAACAGAGACAACGCCACCACTTGCTTTTGGCACAATGCCGGTAATGCCAATACCATCATCAAGGCCGAGCATAATACCCATAACTGCAGTACCATGTTCGCGGGAAGACTCTTCATCACTGATACGACCGTCGGTAATAAACATGCTGGGTAAGTCTTCGTGATTCAGGTTCCAACCGCCTTCTATATCAATAATTTTGACCAAGTCGCCCTTACCGCCGGGTTTGCTCCAGGCATATTTCGCATCAATGCCGCCAGGTGCTTTGTTAAGGTAAGTTTGCTGTCCCTGGAAACTTGAGGTGGTTGGAGGAATGTCGGCAGGTTTCGGAATGGGGGCTAGGTAGGCAATTTCAACAATATCTAGTTGGTTAAGTTTATCGGCCAGTTCTTCGCCCTTTTGCTCAGACTCGAGTTTAAAAAAGTAATAGTTACTGAGATCGGCGGCTTGACGTTTTCGGGTAATTTCAGCGTTCAATCGTAAATTTGCCAGTAGGTTTTCATCCAGGTCGAACAGGTTTTTCCAGTGTCTTACGCGATGTGAGCGAATCGCTCGACGAAATTTTTGCAATTGTCTGGTGATTTTTTTATCCGATAACTTTCGACGCTTAAGGAGTTCCTTGTCATAGTCATCAAGGCTAGATTGTTGGAAGGCCAAATCATCCAGACGAGCATCCACTATGTTCGAATTGGTCTGATTTTTTCGTTGGCTTGAAGTGTTTTTTTCGCGAATACGCACGCCGTCTGCAAACTTCACAATGACTACACTGCGATCTAGCCCTTCGCGATGGAGCGTTTTGTCAGGTTTTGTCACAGCGTATCTCGGTTCCAAAGCGATGCGTTGAGTAGCTGATAAACCGCTGGTTTTAAGATTGTTAAATGCCAGGGGTCTTTGTGGCTTCACTGCCAGTTTAATATTGGTATTGAGGGGCTTCGCTTCAACGGCTCGATTGATTTGGGGTTTCAGTTGCTGTTCAGCAGCCTGTAAAGACATGCTGGCGAATAAAAGCAGTAAT
The DNA here is from genome assembly GCA_050299435.1 of Cellvibrionaceae bacterium. Classification (GTDB taxonomy): domain Bacteria; phylum Pseudomonadota; class Gammaproteobacteria; order Pseudomonadales; family Cellvibrionaceae; genus 1162T-S-0a-05. Next base: position 9,212 of record JBNKVX010000016.1, read on the forward strand.
GAAACAACGGCCAAGTGACTTTTGGTTTTTTGCGTGTTCATGTTGTGTCTCCATGTTTAATGATTAAAGGGTCACTCCCTTAATCTTCAAAACAGGAAACCAGTCATTAAAGGCTCATTTTCAAAAATATCCTAAAAAAATGTGATATTGCAGCGGCTTTTTTTTCAGTATGGTGTGGTTCGCGGTAGCTTTGCGGTATTTAGCACTATTTTTGTCGCTTAAAGTCTCCAGCAAAGTGAAACCGATAATAACTAAAATTAAAACTATAAAGAACTGTCAATCACGCTTCCGTCATTTCCCAAATAACAATAAATCATAATATGAGAGGGCTTTCTTATGTGGATAAATATTGGTATAGCTAAATATTTTAGCTGGATGCGGATGTTGATTTTGCTGGCGCCGTTGTTGAGTTTTCAAGCTTGGGCAGACGCGGCTTCTGACTGGGAAGATTTACAGTGCGATGCATGTCACGGCTCCGATCCTTTTGCGCTTGACCTTAGTTCGTATACCAATGCGACCTTAAAAACCAAAATACAATCAGATATGCCCGCTGCGAATACCGGCTTGGGTACTGACCCATCGCAATGTGATTCAAGCTGTGCAATCGACATGGCTAATTATCTATTGCCGTTAACAGAGGTGGAACCACCTGTTGTTACAGACAACTTTGCTTTTGGCAATATCGGAACCGCACCTTTGGACGTAAGTTTTAATGTTCGATTGTCTAAATGTGAAGGCATTCCCTGTGAGGTTCTGTGGGAGTTTTCTGACGGTACGACCTTTAGCGAAACAAGTTACACCACAAATTTGAATGATCTATTAGGCCTTTCCCACACCTTTTCTAGCACCGGCCCGAATAAAGTAAGGGTGACCATCACAGATGTGCTTGGACAATATGATCAAGGTGAAATGTATGTGTATATTATTGAGGAAGGGGAGACTTTCAGTGAATATGTCGAAGATTGTAAGCTTGCACTCGATTTCAATGACGATGATATTCCCAATGACCTAAATTGCGCAACTGGCCATCTGTTTGCTGAAGATGGTGGCGTTGCTGTAAATGATTTTGTCGATTACCGACAAGTTACCGCAGAAGTTGAACTCGTTTTTGCCTGTCGCTGGTTGCAAAATGGCACTGGTCCAAATCATGTCGTCGACCCGCCCTTTGTTCTCGCACGTTCCATTGAAATGATTTTGCACAACCGTATAAATGGAAATACCTGTTTCTTCAAGGCGAAAAATCATCCCTTTGATGTCAGTGCTGATCCAGAAGACAATGACGGTGTGGTGAAAGCAGCATCTGTCAATATCGTATCCCCCACTGTTGCCGCGAACGCCTTACCAGGTACAAGCGAGTATGAATATTGGGATGACCCGGTAGAGCTGGCAACAGGCCTCGCGTGTGTCGATTGTCACGTTGCAGGGCCCTACATTGTTACCCCGAGAATCTCACCGTTTATGCAACGTTTTGGTTTGTTGAATGATGGGCATGATACTTTTGGACGCTTGTTTACCAGCGAAGATGTAAGTGATGGTGACTATCACATTGTGGGAGATACCTTTGAGTTTATGAACCACTTCGCCGCGTTTAACAACGACATGGATCCCTGTGCAAGCGCATGTCACTCTGTGGGTAACAACTCAACCAAGTTAGGTCTCGAAGCGGGAATTCCACCGAACGAAGGGCTTCCAGCTCCGTTGATTCCGGCAATAAAAACTGTCATTAACAGTTCCGGTGAAGTGGGTATCGGCAATGTAATGCCAGCCAACAATCCGCCTGTGGGACCGCCAAATAGTAGTCATTACACCTGGATCAATCGAGGTAATCCCTACCTGGATGGAAGTTCGGGTGACAGTGAAACCTTTCTTGAAGCACAAGCTGAATACGAAACATTGCTGAACTACTGTGGTGATCCCGGAGATTTATATGCGCATCTTGTCGATGATGATTACATCCTCAGACCGCAACCATTTTCGGATCATTTATCTGTATTTAATGCGCAAGACGGGGTTGTTTGTATCACGAGTGAACAAGGTGATGGCCAGTGTAATGATTTCCGGGTTCGTTACCAATGTACTAACTCTATGGGTGTAGTGTCCTGGACCGATTGGTACAACACGGATTCTCCCAGTATTAGTGGCGACTATGAGCGACGCTCTGATCATGCCAATGTCTGTGTCGGTTCAACCGTAACAGGTATTGAAGCATCATCAACAATAAGTACTGGTTGGACTGGCGCGATAAGAGGCCCAGTGGATCGTCTTGCGCAATTTGATCGTTACGGTCTCGTTTGTAACAACAATGATCAAAACGATAACCAGTGTGATAATTATGTTGTGAAGTTTGCTGCTTGCTCAGACGCGCCTGTGGAGTTCAGCACGCGTATCAGTAGTGCTTGGTCTGGCCGAGTATTAACCGCCTCAGACACTTACAACAATGCACTAACAAAGGCACAACCTTCAAATGGTTCCTGGAGTAGTCAGGATTGGGTTGTTGAGCCTGTGCCGGGTACGGGTTATGTGCGTTTGCGTAATGAGTGGTCTGGCACTTACTTGAACAGTCAAAGTGATGCCGAATACGCGGACATCGTAATTTATGACTTTGTTGAAGAGTGGGGTAGCCAGCAATGGATTATGGAAAATGTTCCTGGGAATTCAAGTGTACGTTTTAAAAACGTGTGGACAGGTAGATACCTGACGGTAACAGGTAATGGTGATTATGCAGAGATTAAATCACAATCCTTAAATACCAGATGGTCAAGCCAAAGATGGTTCTTAAGTCCGTAGCAGTAGTAATAAGTTACCTCGATATAATAAAAGGGAGTGTTGGAAAACACTTCCTTTTATTTATTGCTGTTACGATTAAGGTGATCACTAAATCCTGGAGCTAGAAGTTTATGTGATTATCTAACCAGGAAATTAACGGATCCGAAACTATTTCAGTTAGATTTTTATGTGCAATGATATCCAAATGCCCAAACTCGGGATAAATCTGGCGAGTAATATCGGTACTACCAAATAGATTCAACGTTGGTTCCGCATGGCTACCAAAACCGATTCCTGCCTGCATAGAGAATATGGGCTGGGTGAATGCACTCAAGTTATTAGTAAACTGACGATCTCCCGCAAAGCTTGCTGAATAATCTCGCAGCACCGCAATGGACTCTAAATCGTTGAAGTTATTTGCCATATCAAGAATTTTTTTATCATCCAGATAATAAAAGCCATTCACAAAATCTCCCGCAGCATAGGTATAGCCTGGCGCTTCACCTTGGGGAGGATCTGTTGGTGTTGAAGCGATAAGTTGTAAAAACAAGGCATTGTTCACAGAGTTTTCGAAGGGGCTTATAGCGCTTGGGAAATAGCTGTAAAGCTGCACCGCTGATCGAGTCAGAGGAAACTGTTGATCTTCAACGTATATCCCATTGTTTAAGGTAAACTCCAATGTTGCCGCACGCTCTACAAACAAATCACGCAAGGGTGAATCGTAATACAGAGCCGCTTCCAAAATAATTATGCCTGCATATTTATCTGGCTGCTGATTGACAGCCGCAATACTGTATATTCCTCCCAGAGAAAAACCACCAATAACCGGTTTCTTCCTGTGGCGCATTGCGGCATGTTTCCTGATAAATTCTATATCCTGGAGCGCGGTCTCAATACCCCAATCTTTGGTCACTGCCAATTCTTCTGGTGAATTTTTTATGCGCGACAAGCCTTTTGTGCGTGGCGAGTACCCATATACTTCATAACCGTTTAGGGCGAGTTGCTCGGCGACAGTTTCCCCCTTTTTTCCAAGCAAAAACGTATCGAAGTTCGAAGCTGAGCCTGGAAGTAAAATCAATGCACCTTTAAGGCGGTGGGGTTTTTCTACTTTATGCGAACGACCCAGTTTTACTACGCGGTGCATGGTGAAGCGATTTAAAGTATTTTCTCCAAGCTGCAGCACGGTTTCGAAATGCACAAGCCCTGTCTCTTTGTCATAAGTATATGTCTTCTCGACAACCTTGTGCTGTGATCCCGCAACAGTATTCATCGCTAGAAAACTTAGCATTATTACTGACAAAATTGATTTAATTATCTTATTGGTGCTTTTGACCATTTATATTCCCCTATTGTCGTTTGAGTGATTTAGAATACCACGGAAGCATAATAAACCAATTTCCAATAGTGGGAATAGACAGCTTGTTAGACAAATGAAAATGGTGTGGATGGTGAAGAAGGAGTAAGAAAGATTTAATTACGCGATATGCTGCTTTTCACGACATTAATTGCTTTGAGGATTTAAGTGTCTAATGAGTATTATTTAGGTAGTAACAAGATTTACTTATCGATAATAATTAAAATGCGAGTGGTATAACGTTTATTTTATTTTAATCCAAGCCAATGTTTGAGTTAACATGCTCGCTTAATCATATTGACGATGCTTTGGGGAAATTAGCAGGAAAGCACATGGAATAGGGTGGGCATGGAAAGCAATCTCAAGTTTTTCACTTTGGTTTTCTTATGTTCTCTCTATTGGCATTTTCCAGAAATAAATCCAGGTATGCCTGATGATTATTTCCCCAGTTGTCTCCGAGGTTTCGCTTTACTTCATTTGACAACGATACTGCGAGTAAATATTCATTTTTCCTAAACGCAATCCGCGCAGGTAGTAAAATATTCTGAGCACGGATATCGGTTTTATCGAAATCTATACGATTTACTAATTTCTCAGCCAAGTCAATTTTTCCTGTCTGAAGGTATATGTTGGCTCCTATAGATAATGCGAAATTTTTAAGTATAGGATTTTCACTATTGTCCAAATCAGCTATTTTTTCTACTATCAAGTGCTCAGCTTCGATGGTTCTGGATTGTTTGGATAAGAGTTGAATTCGCGCGAGATCTACATAATGAACGCCCTGGTTATCTCCAAGATTCCTAAATAATTCTTCTTGATTGTCCAGTTGTGATTCCATTCCACGTAGCTTTCCTAATTCCAGCAAGCATTGACTTTTATTGTAATTCGCTTTAGCAAGAAAACGCTCTGAGTTTGACTCTACCGCCAACACCTTGGCACGTTCAGAAACATTGATGCATTCATTGTATTGCTCAAGATTAATTAAATTTGCGCTCAAATTGATTAGAGCAGGAGTCTCCAGAAGTTTTAGATTGAATTCTCGAAGTTTTTCTACAGAGCTTTGAAGAGTTGTTGTTGCTTGTTTAAGTTTCCCGGCTCTCGATAATGTTGTGCCGTAGTTGACCTGCTCTATCGCAAGTTGCAGGGAATTTCCCATGGCTTCCAATTTCTCTATATTTATCTTATTTGTTTTAAGAGATTCTTCGAATTTACCTTGATAGGCTTGAATAATTGCCAAAGCACGAGCAGCCAAAATTGATTGTTTTGGTTCCAATTCGGAAGACGTGAGCATTTGTGTAATCTGCTCTTCCGCGTTAGTTAACTTTCCTTGTAATGCATCTATGTAAATTGCTTGTAGCTTAGCAAGGAGATGACGAGGATCTTTTTCTAATGCGAGACTAAAATATGCCTTCGCACTTTGGAGGTCTCCGTTATAAAAATCATTGATTCCAATGGCATAGTCCCTGCTGGCTGGTGAGATGGGAATACTAACCATGGAGGCATGAGGCTCAAACTGCTGAGGTAAAATACGCACTATCAGGTCGTTAGTCATCATTTCGGTTGCGACCATCAGGTCGTTATAAGTAAATTCTCGTGAGTGATAGTATTCCTCTCGTGTTATTAACTCATATGAAAAATATTCCTTACCATTTGAATCGTCAAACACTATTTTGATCAAGTGTGTGCAACCCAGTTGACTGCAAATAGAATTGAAGCTGCTAGCACTATTGTTCTCGTCAGGAGAGGGAGGTTTAACAACTTTAAGTATGTTGGAAACCGAATGAGAGAATATATCGTCATGCATATCCAGCTGACGTAATACCATATCCATAATTCCATACTTAATCCAATTGTCCTCAGATAACTGAGATTTGACATCTACCGGTAAAACTGCAACAACAATTGGGTTGTCAGTTGTGGGTGACTTCTGGTGATAGCGCCAGTAAACAAAAACAATACTTATGATCATTCCAATGACAGATGCAAGCACGATTGACTGCTTGCTAAGTATTTTCCATTTTTTGCGATGTCTTGAAGTGTCTTTTTGAGAAATGCTCTCGGGGGAGGATTGATTTTCTTCCGTAGCAGTGTCATTGGGGAACGCACTGATTTTCTCTGCCAAAATATTTAAGCGGTAACCAACACGATGTTGGGTTTTTATAATCTCCTGCTCCTGTTTGAAAAGGTTCAGAATCTGTCGAGTGTCGGCGATAAGTCTGGATACAGACCATTCAGAAACGTTTTGTCTGGGCCATAATTCCTTCAGTAATAATTCTTTGGTTACTGTAGCGGGATAGTGTTCGATAAGAATCAATAGTAAACGTACTATCTTGGGATCGTCAGTGACTAGTTTGCCTTCGAAAGTAACACACAATAGCTGGGTATCCAGCTCAAAACCTGAAAAACGGTACTTCATTATTGGGTTTTCTCTATCAAAAAAGCGGGTTAATTACTGCAAACGACCACGGAGTTTGAACGCTATTTGAACTCTAAAGAAAAGATATGTCAATTTGGTAATCATATTTTGATTTTTATTCCAATCTATTTAAAAAGCATTAATTCAAGCTTGGTCACTATACATAATCGTTGCCCAAAAAGGTAAGACGTTTTTCTTTCATGCTGAGATCCTTCCTGGTGAAATATTTTTTTGAAAGTTGTATCAACGTTACGATTGCGGGCGTCATGAAAGCGACAATTCACGCTTGAGACTTTTGAGTTGCTTTGAATTCTTTTGAAAAAGGCGATGATTTTGTGCGGTATTGCATATTCCTGGATATATTCAAAGCATATGTCTTTGCGCTAGCGAATGGGTCTGATAGAAATTAGCGGATTAACCCACAGGTTTTTTTGCGGGTTGTTTTTTTGGCCCAATTGAAGTGAACGAATAACCAGACTTTAGTTTTTCGACTTGGTTATTTGAAAATCGTATTTGAGAAGTGATTTTTCATGATTCGTAATTCAAGCTTGTTATTTACAGTTCTGGTCCTTGCTTTGATGTTGGCTGGGTGTGGTGGCGGAGACAGTCTGGAGTTTGATGATTCGCCGGCGGACGTGAGTGCCAATACCCATGGCGACCCAAATACAGCGTTCGATGGCACAATTGGCCGCGCAAAGGCTTTATACGATAGTCAGTGCATGAGCTGTCACGGTGATGAGGGGGTAGGAGGCTCAGGGGGTGGTCAACTCTATACCTGTGAAACGTGTGGCGACCTTGAATCCCTGCGTGAAAGTATTTTGACGAGCATGCCGGCCCAAAATCCGGCTTCCTGTGGGGAGGAGTGTTCACGTCAGCTCGCCAATTACATTTATAGCGACTTCGTTGACGTGGACGGTTTGGGTGTGGTTGAGGATCCGGCCGCTGGGTATCCGGTCGCTGATATGTCGAATTCGGTTAACCTCGCAGGCTTGGCCCCCCTGACCGTGAGTTTTGATGCATCTGCATCCTACGACTCTGATGGTGTCATTGAGCAATGGCGTTGGGAAGTCGAGGAAGGCGTGGTGCTGGTTGAAGAGCAAGTTCAACATATTTATACAGAACCGGGGCGCCACAGGGTGATATTGGTTGTCACGGACAACGACGGTTTGAGCTCCAGCGAAACCTTTATAGTGGAAGTATTTGCACCCGTTGAGAACACTCCCCCTTCCGCAGAAGCGAGCGCCGATTCGGTCACAGGTACTGCACCCCACAGTATCCATTTTTCTGCGGCGGGTTCTGAAGATGACCAGGGTATTTCTGCATATCACTGGGATTTTGGAGACGGGCAAACCGCTACTGGTCTCGAAGTTGATCACGTATATAACACCGTCGGGCAAATGGAAGTGGTGCTGACTGTGGTCGATACCTCCGGTTTGTCCGCAATTGACTCTATCACTATCAATATCCTGCCGCCCATGAACAACCCCGAACCCCGGGCGGTGTTTAGCACGAGCCCGCGTGGTGGTGATGCGCCAATCGAGATTACTTTTGATGCAAGTAACAGCAGCGACGATGGCAGTATTCAATCTTTTAGTTGGCATTTTGGAGACGGTGAAGTCGGAAATGGGGCACAAGTCACCCATGTTTACAGTCAGCCTGGTACATTCAGAGCGCGTTTAATTGTCACGGATGATTTAGGGCTCGCTGCAACCGCGATGCAAGATATTACGATAACTGCACCTCTTGGTAATGTCTCGCCAACAGCGGCTGCGAGTTTGTCACGTTATACGGGGCTCGCGCCTTTGAGAGTGAGTTTCGATTCCAGCGATTCAAGTGACGACAACGGTATCAGCGGCTATTTGTGGCAGTTTGGTGACGGCGACACAAGCACCGCAGCAAATCCTTCTCATGAATACGCACAAACCGGCGTTTACTCTGGTCGCTTGACGGTTTTTGATGAACAAGGCCTGTCTGACAGCGAGGCATTCACAGTAGTCGTCCAAACTGAACTTGAGCTTGGCGCCAGCATTTTTCAATCTCAGTGCGTAACTTGCCACGGCGTGGATGGCATGGGTGTCGATGATAACCCCGCCTTGTCGATTGCCCGTTCGTTGGCAGCGCAAAGAGAAATCATTCTCACGATGCCACCCGATATAGGACTGCAGTGCGAAGGCGTCGATGACTGCGCGACCTTGCTAGCGAACTATACCCTGACTCAATTTGCCCGAGATAACAATGCGCCCGTTGCAGATGCATCGCGTACATCGAATATCGGTGGCTATGCGCCGTTAAATGTGCAGTTTGATGCTGGCGCATCTACTGATGATTTTGGCATTGAGCAATTTGCCTGGGATTTTGGCGATGGAGCAGCAGGTGTTGGAGAGATCGTCAATCATGTCTATGGGAATACAGGAACTTACACAGCTACGCTCACTGTAACTGATGAAGAAGGTTTAACAGATACAGATAGCCTCTCGATTGTGGTAACTCAGGCCGATCAAAACCAGGCACCCATCGCTGCGATTGAAGCGTCGGGCAACCGGGTGGAAGTGGGCGATCTGGTAAATTTTGATGGCAGTGGCTCAGCTGACGATGTCGCTATTGTCAGTTGGCTTTGGAATTTCGGTGACGGCAGCACTGCAGTTACAGATCAACCCAACCACTCATACTCTGCAGCGGGCCAATACACTGTTAGCCTCACCATCGAAGACGCCGAAGGTTTGCAAGGTACTGCGAGTATTGAGATACAAGTGATCAACGCTATAACGGATGTTGCGGTGCTTTATCAGGAACGTTGTGCTGATTGTCACGGACGTTTTGGCGAGGGGGATGAAGGTCCAGGCTTGCAAAGTGCCACCAATCGTGACCAGTTGTTACTTGATATTGCCAGCATGCTCGACGGCACTGGCTCCAGATTGCTCGACGGTCCAATTGATTGCAGCGCAGTGGCAAATTGTCAAAATGCTCTTGCCGACTACATTCTCAATAACATTGTTTTGGATTATAGCAACGGAGAATTTTTTGCCTGTGAAGTGGGAAGCTCCACACAATCCAGTAGTACTATAAGACGTTTGTCCCGCGATCAGGTTATCAACAGTTATATAACTGTATTTACGGAACTGGGAATCAATGTTGCGGCGATAAATTTTGAAGAATTTCGGGCACGTCTGGGAAGTGACCATAGCGAAACCGGTTTTGATCATGTTGATCAAGGAATCAGTGATAGTTATGTGGCAAGTTTGGTTGGAATAGCACTGGATGCTGTAAGTAATATTTGGTTGGATCAAAATGTCATTGAACAATTGACAGGCGGTTCGCAATGCTCCCTGGATCAGGAAAGTTGTCGCAGAGCTGTAATGGAAAACAGGGTGGATTTAATTTTTCGCAGACCCGCGACTACAGAGGAAATTGAATTTTATATTCAAGAGCCGGATCCAAGGTATTTTCTGGCAAGTTTATTCATGTCCCCCGCATTTTTGTATCACGCGGAATACAGCGGCAATAATTTTAGTAACGAAGCTGGTGTAATTAACGTGAACTTAACACCTTATGAAATCGCGTCCCGCTTATCATTTTTATTTTGGAATAGCGGCCCAAATCGTATGTTATTGGACGCGGCTGCGAATGGCGATATTGAAGCTAATTACGCCAACGTTTTAAACAACGTAATAGCGGATTCCAGGACGCAAGAGGGTTTGGTGCATTTTTACGAGGGATGGCTGAAGCTTGATGAAACTTTTTACTTAAATGAATTTCAAGAGGTTGGGTATGAAACTTTCCTCACGACAGATTACGGTGGTGTAGATGTTGACACGAGTATTTTAGTAGCTGGCGAAAACCTTACGGATATTTTATCTCAGTATCGAACAGATGCAGTCAACGAAATAATAGACTTAACTCGCTACTATACTTTTACCAATGGCACGCTAGAAGATCTGTTTACTTCTCCCTATTCGTTTGCGCGAGGAAATGTTGCGAAAGCTTATGGCGAACTCGACGAATGGAATCCGGGTTTTAATGACCCCTTGGCCGCTCCATTGGTGTTATTGCCTGAGGGTGAGCGCGGCGGGCTACTAAACCGGGCTGCGCTGATAATGTCAAATATAATAAAAACGCGGCCAATTATAAAAGGTGTAAAGATTCGGCGTGATCTTCTGTGCGATGACATACCCCTACCTGATGACAATTCCGCACCAAGTGGTGTGAATATTTTGGAAAGTGATACCACGCGCGCCCGATTTACAAAGCTTACAGAAATGGAAGGAACAAGTTGTACCTCCTGTCACTCCGAAAGAATTAATCCGCTAGGGTTTGCTACCGAGGATTTTGACGCAATCGGCCGCTATAGAGATTTTGAACGTGTAATGAACCCCGCAGGGCTCGTTGTAATTGATCAACCCGTTGATGCATTTGTTTCAAATCTGGACGTAGATGGCACTCCAACAATTGTCGACGGAGGTGCTGAACTTAGCACAGCTATAGCCTCGTCACCCAAACTGGATGCCTGTTTTGCTCGCCAGGTTTTCCGCTTTGGATACGGCCGAATAGAAGATCTCCAGCTGGATGGGTGTTTATTAAATACCTTGGCGCAAACCTCAAATCAATCCTCATTAATTGATGTTTTCAGACAGCTTGCGCTGCATCCTGATTTTAGACGACGATCCTGGGTGGATGAATGAAGTCAATAAATACTAGACGGAATATGTGCTTTGTGTTGGTCGATATCTGTATTTTGGAGAATTCTAAATGAAATTTAATCCACTAAGTCGCCGCCACTTTTTACAAGGAATTGGAAGAGCGGCATTAGCTTTACCTTTACTGCCTTCTTTGATGCCCAGGAATGCTTTCGCACAGAATATTGAACGGCCGAAATTTTTTGTGTTTATGTGTTCAGGACACGGTGCAGTCAACTATGAAAATATGTATCCACAATTTGTCGATCCACAAAGCAGTTGGTTGTATCAAAATTTAGGGCATCAGGTTCAATGGGAAGCTTTAAGCAATTTAACCGCTGCACCTCGTATACCTGAGCTTGGAAATGGCCAACAAGAATTATCTCCAGTGCTTGGAAGTTTTCTCAATAGTTATTTGGATAAAATTAATGTTATCCAGGGTTTAGACATCACGATAGGATATGCACACCAACGCGCTTATTTAGGTAATTTTCATGGGAGTGACTTGAGAGATGCGGGTGCCAATATGGACCCAAGACTTACTTTGAGCCCAATGCGATCTGTTGATCAGGTAATGGCGAACTCTCCAAATTTTTATACTGCTTTGGATTCACCATCTAATCCCGCAATGAATTTTGGCTTTGGTGAATCTATTTCCTGGACAATTCAAGGTGGACAAATGGCGGAGCGTGAAGTGCTATTTGCTCCTGCTCTTTTCGACAGCCTGTTTCAATTTGGTGATACTGGAGCAAACCAGGATCAAATTAATGTACTGGATCGCGTTTTTGAAGACTATCAACGCTTAACTGCCAGTACTTTTGGCCCTGGAAAATTGTTAAGCCGCGACGATAAAATCCGCCTTGAACAGTTTGCTGACGAATTAAATGAAACACAATCACGACTTCGAAATAGTGTACGCGGATGTATAGATCCCAGTGTCAGTCTTAGCTCTGGTGATCGCCCAGCATTTAATCTGGATACGAGTAGTTACAGTTCTGCAAGTGAGCGTTATTCCGAGTTACTTGATGTGATGATGCTGGCGTTTCGTTGCGGGCGTAGCAGAATTGCCACTTTTAATTCATATATTGTCACAGAGTCTGCTGTTGCTGGCACATGGCACGATGATGTTGCACATCGCCACAAAGAAGAATCTTACGAGTATGGCCGAGACCAAAATGGCAATCTAATTATTGTGCGACCACAAACCGAAATTGTGATTTCTAACCGGTTCGCCGCAGAGCATATCTTCACCGCAATACTTCAGCGCATGAATGAAGATATGGGACTTGGAGATGGAACGACTTATCTTGATCAAGCACTGGTTTGCTGGCAGCAAGAAAGCGGTCACTGGACCCATAGCATGAATAACATTCCAACTGTGATGGCAGGTAGTGCGGGTGGATATTTTAATACAGGCTATATGGTCGACTATCGCAACCACACCAATGAAGGGCCTGCTCACTCTGAAATTGCTGATGGTCTGCCGTCTCTGTTACGTGCCGGTATTCCCATGCAGCGCTGGTTGAGGGATGTTTTGCTTTCAATGAATGTTCAACAGTCAGAATTTTTCCGTAATGACATGTATGGGTACGGCGATCCATTTGTTGATGTGGATCTTGTTGGGGGTCCAAATTCATACCCTCAACAAGTATTGGAAGGCTGCAATAGCAGTCTTCCATTTATTGTTTCACAGACCTGATTATCTCTATTTCTTAGTATGAACGGCCCTAAAATAATGAAATATAAAAAATTTATTATCGCTGCCTGTTTCTCTCCATTAATCATGAGTGGGTGCACCAACGTGGCGGTGTACGAAAGGAACCTGCTTGCGAAGTCTGGAATGGCTTTTGAACCTGACCCCTTGGAATCTTCGATTAAGGAGCACATTTACTTTGCTAAAGAAGGTTCGTCTTCTGGCAGTGCTGTGAGTGGCGGTGGTTGTGGCTGTAATTGATCGGTTAAGCAATTAATGAAAACAGAAAAAAATAATTGTTTGGCAGCGCTGAGTGCAGCCGCATTAACATTGCCCGGCATCTCCTCTTCAGTGCAAGCCCAGGACTCAATAGTCAGCCAACCTGAAATAAGCTATCGCTATTCTTCATATAATGAAGAAGCCATTGAAAGTGAGAAAACAATTGAGGGGCTGGTTGATCCGGATGCGAAAGATGCTGCGCGTTATGAAATTGATGTGCATCAGCTTCGATTTAAATCACCCTTGTGGTCTTCAGCAGAAATTACCGTTGATGTCCTTAGTGAGGCAATGTCCGGGGCATCACCTCGCTATGTTTTACCGGCAGCCAGTAACGGTGAAGTTCGCCCCATTCAAGTCATGAGTGGAGCAACAATTGAGGAAGAGCGGAACGATGTGGATGTTAGTTTCGCTTTTGTAGGAGAAAAAGTTTCTGTTTCCAATGGTTTTGGTTTTTCGAAAGAAAATGATTACGAATCACTGAGCCTTAATTTGGGTGTTACTTTTATACTAAACGATAAGAATACTATTTTAGAGCTGGGATTGAGCGCATCCAAGGATTCAATAAATGCTACGCAAGATCCAAATCGCCTTCCCGGCGCACCGACACGTATTGTTGATGAGAAAAAAATCAGTGGTAGTTATACATTAGGTATTTCACAAATTCTTTCTCGATCTAGTATTTTTAGTTCTTCTCTTAATGTCGCTTCCTACTCAGGGTATCTATCAGACCCTTACAAGTCTGTATACCTGGTTGATAATGGATTTGGTTTTAGCGAAGTTGGTATAGATAACAGGCCTGATAAGCGTGAGCAGCTGGCATGGTCTAATCAGTATCGACAACATTTTTCTAAAGTAAACGGCAGTTTGCATTTGGATTACCGATATTTTTTCAGTGATTGGGAAACCAAGTCGCACACACTGGATTTGCGTTGGGCTCAGGAATTTGGGACGGGATGGACCGTCATTCCATCTATTCGGCATTACGACCAGACCGCTGCAGCTTTTTTTCAAAATTGGTATGAGCTACCTAGAGCAGATAGTTTCCAAAGTAGTGACTATCGATTATCTGACTATCAAGCTTTAAGTTTGAAATTAAAAATAATTAAAAAATTTACAAATACTGCGTTACATTTTTCTTATGAAAACTATACCAGCGAAGCGGGCGAAGAGAACCCAATTCTTTCCAGCCCCGCTTTAGTAGATTTTTCTCATGTGTCGATAGGTTTTGATTTCAGGTTTTAACGTTTAATCACACGATCGGGTCGCCACCCCGAATTGCTGCACGCCGTAAGACCACCGTCATCAGACCACACTACAACGACAGTTGAGCCGTTACTAGCGAAGCGTTTTGACTTGCCTCATGGATTGAGTTGTTGTTTCCGCTACCGCAAGCACTTAGCCAGATCAGGTGAAATCACATGTCTCCAAGGCAAAGAAATACCACGATCTAGTTATTATTCATGAAACTGATTTTCCGTAAGATGGCGTTCCCGGAAAGATCAATTTTGGAGATAAATATGACTGGTAAATTTGTAACCTTGTGGATGCTTTTGGCTAGTGCGGTAGTTCTTGCAAATGACTACACAGCGGAAGTGGGAGTTGCGATCGGCCAAGGCGAAACAGGGATGTCGGATATTGATACCACGACTTTGGCTCTACAAGTCTATTTGGATGAAGTGGATACTTCACAGGGACCATTAAGAGAGGCAAGTTTTCTAAGCAAAGCGTCCGGGTTCCTTTTGGGTTACTCAGAGATTGATTCTGGATATCTATATCCCGATGAACAAACGTCAATCAGCGGGCGGTATGTTACCTCTTCCGATTGGATTGTTTTCGGGGATTACACCAAATTAGATTCATCGGCAGGCAATATTCATACGGTAACAGTAGGAGGTGGTAAATATTTGAGCGCAAATAGCGAACTTATTGTGTCGTTCGGCGAGGCTACTCATACTGAAACGATGTCGGTAGATTACCACAATTTAATTCGAGAGAAGGGCATAAGCGTGGACCTTGGGTTGGATTACATCGATTCGAATCTGGGAAAAGGAAGCAGATTTAACTTTGGTGGAGCATGGTATCCCAATAATAATTTTGGCCTTGGTGCGCATATTAGTATGAGTTCTGGTGACCTTGATTATGGAATCACGACTATTGAAGCCGAATATTTTGTCGTTAATAATTTAAGCTTAACTGCAATTTACGGTACTGGTGAAGAATATGGTTTTGACACCGATTTTTTTCTTGCCGGCCTGAGCTATCGATTTTAGTTACTTTTACAAATGTCTTGAGGGGTGAATCATCGCCCTTTTAGCGTCTATTCCGTTATTGGCTTTATTATCTTCGTCCATTGATCTTCGCCTTTTGTGTGAATTAGGCGACAATTTTTAATCAATTCGCTCAGTTTCAAAAGATTTCAAAGTTTTTCAGTACATTCACCTCTGTTTTGAATATAAAACATTCCAAAAACGAGAGTGAGCGTATTGATGTGGAGCTTAAAGAGATAATTGTAGAAGGTAATAGAGACGCCATAACTATTGGCGAGCTGAGGGCGACAGAGCACAGCCTCTTTTCTTCGAAACGCAACAATATACTGCGTTTGACCAGCAAGTTTTTTTATATCGCCAGTAAGGAAGATCTGTTTTGGGAGTTTGATCATTGGCTTAGAGAGCTTGCACCTGCGGCGTGTGGTTACTTTGTTCAAAAAAAAGGGTGTGAGCGCGAGTGCTTATACAGCACTGGATCAAAGGGCCGTGCCAGCATTATTGATAATACTGAAAAGCTGCTGGAACTTTACCCGGATCTTGCGTCTAATGAGGCCCCAAAACTGATTGAATCAAGAGAGCATAAAGGCATTGATCGTTATCACAAACCAGCACCTACAGGCAGTTCGGATACGCGTATTGTGGTTTCACTTAGCTATTACACTAACCCAGGGGAAATACTACATTTAATACTATTTTGGGAAGGGCTGACGAAATCTCAGGCAGAGAATATCAAGAGCTTGCTTGTGGATATGCACTACATTTTTCTGTTTTTGGCGAAACGCTATTTTCAGATAGAAGAATGTATCGAAAACCAGGGAGAGTGTATTTTATCGAACCGGGAAATCGAGATGCTAAAGAAAATAGAGTTGGGTTATAGTGCCAAAGAAACGGCGCATGTAATGAATATTTCGTATCACACGGTGTGTGCACATACTCGAAATATTTATAAAAAACTGGGAGTGAACAACCGTCAAAAGGCACTGCAAAAAGCTCGAGAATACGGCGTTCTTTGATCTTATGTAAAACGTCGCTTTGTTGTTAATATGTAAAAAACGCTTTGAAACGGCATGTTACAAAATTGATCTTACTTGTCTGGTACTAGTTCCACCCGGCGATTTTTTGCTTTTCCTTCGCCTGAACTATTCGTAGCCACCGGCGAAGCATAAGATACACCCACCGAACGGAGACGTTTACGAGAAATACCAAATTGTTGGTTAAGAGAATTCACCACTGCTTCCGCACGGCGTTTGGACAGCGCGAGATTGCTATCATAGCTACCATCTGAATCGGTATGGCCTACTACAATCAATTTCATTTCAGGTTCTGTCTTCATCAATAGTGTAATTTGTTCCAATGTTTCGTTGGATTCAGGCTTCACTTCGGATCTTCCGGAATCAAAGTAGATGCCATAAAGAGCGATACGCCCTTGCTCCTGAAGCGCTTGTTTAATTTCATTTGCTTTGGGAGCCACCATTGTTTGCTTCATTGAATCGGATTCAAGTACCTGCACAATGGCGACAGTTCTATCTTTCAGGTCATCGCATTTACTCTGGCTAAGTTGATATGCCAAAACGCTGATATGGGAATTTTTCTCTGGCAACTCGATAACAGAATATGTAATGCCGCTGAGAGTACGATTCTGTGCACAAAAGGCAATGCTATCCCGATCTGAGCTTATTTTTCTTTCCGGCCATAAGTACAGCGGCAGACTCATATTGCCTCCACCACCAATTGATCCTCTTTTTTGATCACCACCGCACTGACTCGCTTCACAGCTGAATAAGACATTACCGCCATTGGCCTTGAGTTCATTTTCATAGTTGCGCACGGCTTGGATAGGTGTTGTATTCTGCGGGAGAAGGTAAATGATACGTGTATGTTTGCCCGAAAGTGTTATGGATTTTTCGGGGCGATAAATGACGTTATTGCGGACATCACGTTCCCTGGTTTCAGAGCGTTGCAGTGTGGACAGTGGGAAAGTGACCTCATCGAATTGCAGGAAGTTGTAATCAATGATGATGGAGTCGCTATAACGCCCGACGACTGAGCTATCACCTGAGTTTGCAATATCGGAGTTTGGAAGTTGAGCAAGCGCAGTTAAACTAAATAAACCCAGGATCGTTGATGCAGTTGCTGCCAACATTTTCATTTTCTATAGCCCTCTACGTCGCCGAAAAAATTTCTCTGATTTGAGCAATGACCGAAGTGCAATCTGCCCAAGATATTGCATACCTAAAATTAGCTATCAGCATACAAAATAATATTTCAAAAATTTTACTCTGATTGGCCGTGATTTTAGCATGAATAATTTATTCAACCCAATCTCTTTGTTATAAGAGCAGGTTTTCTCCGATAATCCAATGCTGCGAGACTGCAACAGTATTTATCGCTAGAACAGTTAATATTATTATTGAAAAAATATATGAATTATTTTATTGATACTTTTGACTATTTGCAGTCACCTATTGTTGTTTGAGTGATTCAGGGTATTGCCACAGCATAGTAAACTGATTTCCAATAGTGAGAATAGACTACTTGTTAGATAAATAAAGATAGTATAATTATTCGAATTTCTGCTTTAACGAGATAGTTGTTTTGTGTATTTAAACACCGAACCAGTTAATTATAGTTTTTTAAATTCAGCAGGAGTGGGGCCTTCAGTGAGTTTATCATGATAAAGTAACAACAATAAAACCTGGTGCAATAATGATTAAAAATATACATTCTCTTTTTCCAGGATTTCTGTATCCAGTATTAGTGGGAAGCTTATGTTTCAACGCACATTACTCTTCAGCAAATACTAATCAGGAGATCGGTCAGCACTACTTTGCTGGTGCGCAACAACTGATGGTGAAAGATGTTGATCTCGATGCAGAGTTGCCATTGTTCGTTGTGTATCCCACGCAAGAGCGGGCAGAAGTACTGTATCTTGGGCCTTTTTCCCTTAAAGCAAAAGCTGCCGCACCTATAGCAAGTGAACAATATCCTCTGGTAATTATTTCCCATGGTACGGGAGGAAATCATATTGCTTATCTTAGCATTGCACAATTTCTTGCTGAACGAGGTTATGTGGTTGCGATGTTACAACACTATAAAAACCATTACCTGGATAACAGCCTTGAGAATACAGATGAAAATCTCATTTACAGACCAAGACATATTTCCCTTGCGGTTGATACCTTAAAAGACAATTCATTTTTTTCCTCCCATCTTGATGAGGAACAAACCGCTATTATTGGCCATTCAATGGGAGGATACACAGGCTTGGCTATCGCCGGAGGGCAGGTCTCGAACGAGGCTAAGAAGTCAATTGAGACTAAGAAAGATCAGCGAGTTAAAGCTTTGGTTTTATTGGCGCCAGCAACATTTTGGTTTGCTAAACCTGGCTCTTTGAAGGATGTCAATATTCCTATTTTGCTCTTCAGTGCCGAACACGACGCGCCGCTTCCCCCAAATTGGCACCAAACATATTCGAAGGTCGTATTGGATCAAGTCAAAGAAAAATACATTGATTTTAGGTATATAGAAAACTCAGGGCATTTTTCATTTTTGAGTCCATTTCCAGAAGTGTTGAAGACCCCGGGATTTTTGCCCGCGACCGACCCCGAAGGCTTCGATCGCCCGGAATTTCATAAGAAATTAAATGTGGAGATATTAAGTTTCTTGAAACGTGTTTTACAGGACGGCGCTGAAAAATAATTACACTCTAAATTTCAGGAACAGATCTTTAGCACGCGTACCGGCCTTCCACCACGTGATGAAAGTACACTTTCTTGTGTGTCGATTTCAGCCAATCGGCATACACCGATTTTGGAACACCACAAAACCCATGATAGTTATCGCCCAACTTGGCAATAAGTGAGCGTGCTTTTTTTGCGTAACAGAGTTCGTGAACATTCTTGTCTTTTACTTCCCTGCATTGGTAATGTCGCAAGCTCACGTTTCCAATATTTTTAACCTTTTCGACACGCTCTTCCGCCAATGCTGAAATAGCGAAAAAGCAGAGAGCCAAACCGATAAACAGCGATAAACTTATTGTTTTTGGCATAAACACTCCAGGGGCTTGATGATGAACGTGTTTGTCGCATTATAGGCCATTTACAGAAGGGAGATATACTACATTGCTACAAGAATGAGAAAGAATTTGCGGGTGAGAGTGCTTGATTTGAGATCTACCATTTAAACACCCAAAACCTGTACGGTTTGCTGCAATTCAGCATTCCTTTTGAAGGTTTAAATAAGTAGACTTTCCCGGCAATCTTTTGTACAACAGTGGTGCCAAACAATAATTTATAAAAGGGTTCTCCTATGAACGTTATTCGCTTATTGAGTGTCGCGTTTTGTCTCATTCTTGCGGGGTGTGCCTCTAACCCCATGCAGGTTGCTAAAAACCAGGAGCTTTCAGCGCCTGAGAAAAATAAGGCTCACGTTGTATTTATGCGTTCTTCTTTTGTCGGTAGCGCAATTAGTTCATCGGTCTATGACGTCAGTTCAGGTGAGCCTGAGTTCATCGGGATTCTTGCGAATGGAACTAAACTGGCCTATTCCACTAAGCCGGGAAAACGCGTGTTTATGGTGGTTTCCGAGGCTGCAGATTTTATGGAGGCCGATCTGAAAGGCGGAAAAATTTACTACAGTATGGTGACACCTCGTATGGGGGCATGGAAAGCTCGCTTTTCCATGTGGCCAATCAAGACTGACAGCCAGGCGGAATACACGCTGCATTCGGAAGAGTTTAAAAAATGGAAAAGTAAGACAAAGCTCGTCGAAAATACAGCTAAATCAAAAGCCTGGTTTGAAAACAATAAAACCAGCATAAAAGAAAAATACACGAAATACTGGAAAGTCTGGAACGAAAAGACACCGGAAGAGTTAGCCAAACGAAGCTTATCTGGGGACGATGGTCTCTAGTCTGTCGAAAAGTTGGGATGAGGCTAAAGAAAGCCCTTCAATACTGAAGGGCTCATTTCAACATCCAGTAAGTGCAAAACCGCCTGATAGCCAAAAGGAGATTGTCGTTTAATGACTAATCCGTTTTCGATTCAGGCCAAGACCAAAAACCTACAAATAGCAAAAATAAGCTGGAGGGTTCTGGAGCGGACACCGGGGGAATATCCACACTGCCACCGCCTTGTGATTCGAGAGCAAATACAAGATCTATCACCGCGGCCACACCACTCACGCCAAAGACATTAAACTCAAAGCTCACATCTTAAAAACCGTCTGCAAGAATATTGGTAATGCCGAAAAGTACTCTACACTGACAGGAAAGCCTATGCGAAGGATCCACTAATGAGAATTTTACCTTGTTATTGTTCTTTACTCAGCCTGTTAGCTTTCAACGTATTTGCTAATACAATGTTTGTTCCTCATATTGTTTCTTCAAACGATGATGCTGTATGTGAATACGCCCTCCAGCATTATACGGCGTTCTTTAATGGCGTTGCGCGCAATACAACGGGTGTTCAGAAATCCCGGGAAGTTTACATGCCTACCTTTAGTTCTATTAGCGCTGAACCGGAAAGAGGGCAGTTCAACATTGCACTTATTGACTTCTATGGTGAGAAAAGAGAGCTGATTTACTACAGTCGTGAGCACAGTTGGCGTGGCGACGTTTATACCGGGTATTTAGTAGAGCCTGACCCAGAAAAAACAATTCGAGAAAAGATATCTTCAGGAATTCCGGTTTATCCTGTTGGGTCAACTGAAAAATCAGGAGGATATTCCTGGAATAAAAACGTCCCGTTTAAGTATAAAAATAAATGGTATATCACTGCGGATGAAGGTGATATTGCTAGATCAAATCTGGTTAGAGATGTTTATGAAATTGAAAGGTCAGGGAGTTCAAAGAAAGTATGTAGTATCAAGTTGTTCGAGATTTTTGACTCCAGCGAAGAATACCAAGCATATCCTTTTTTTGCTGCATATAAAAAGGCAGTGGAGAAAATTGTTCAATCACCCGGTGGATGCGGGACATTTCGACCAGAATACTATGCTTCAAAAAATGGTGTTTATTTTTCTTCAGTTGCTATTTTTAGACCGTGGGCTGTAACCAATATCTGGAATAGGTCAAAGTATAAAGATGAACAAAAACTTGATCAGCAGAAAAAGCAGTTCGAGGATTGGAAGTATACCGACGTTTGGAGTTATCGAGAGTTTTATACCATGCTGGAAGGTAAAGGCAATGCAGTCCAGGAGTTGACAAGTCTCTATACCAAAGAGTACGGCTACAGTCGTATTGATGCTGAAGAGCTGGCCACGATTGTTGTGGAGTCCTTGCCCGGTAGTTACTATAGCTTGGGACATTACTATAATTATGAAGTAGATTTTTCCTTTCTTCAGAAAATTGCTGATGGGGAGTTTGAAGATTGGGATAACTTGAAATCGTTTTTTGATATTCAGTTTCCTCGAAGAAGGTCATTAGAGAAAAAGTATGCATCACTTTCACTGTTGGTGGATTCTCCGGAGGATATTTCGCATCTTTCTGGAAACTTTAATCGAGGAGATATTCAAACAGAGTATAAGAAAGATCTGTTAATGTTTTCTGCGCATATGAACAACTATGATGCTGTGAACTATTTGCTTGAAAAAAAATGGCCTCAAAGTAATGTAACAAAGTTTGAAAGAAAAGGGAGATGCACACCAGGTCCAGTAAGAAATAATCGTAGTGCCTTAACCTATGCTGTAGAAAATGGATCAATTCACTTAATCTTATTATTGGTTGACGCTGGTTTCGATATGGATATTAAAGATACACAATCTAATTCCCTGGATTTTTATTTAAATTTAAATCCCAGATTTTCGAGCAAAGAAAAGTCGAAGGGATTAAAGCAGCTGGTGCAAGAATACAGTGAAAATAGACCCGAAATATACCCGAGTTTTTCATGTAAGGGTGAGTTGACTAGGGTAGAGAAGGCTATTTGTAACAGTAAGGGCTTGTCTATCTATGATTCTGAATTAGCTGGTGTATATGCTAACGCAATGAAAAATAACACAATTGCAGACGAGTTGAGAGATGGGCAGAGAAAATGGGTAAAGACGAGAAATAAGAAATGCTCAGATAGACAGGAGGAAAAGCAATTGAAAGCCTGTTTGGCTCAAAGTATGAGAGCTAGAACACGGTATTTGAGAGGTATTAACGAGATTTTTGATGTAAAAGAAGGAAAATCTATCAGTACAGAAAAATAATATACCCTACCGACATATTAACAGGTGTCAGTTTATTATTGATGGCCACTGATACTGATGTGGTCGCTAGACCACTGTCGACCAGTCTTGCGCCAGAATATTTTTATTGATGGTGCTAGTTTGAGTTTGACCACAAAAAGCCATTGTTCGATCGAGTTCGTTGTGTATTAGTTCCAGGGCTTTTGACACGCCGGCTTGCCCCTGCGCGCCGAGTCCGTAAAGATATGCTCTTCCAATATAGGCCCCTTTAGCACCTAGCGCTAAAGCCTTAAGTACGTCCTGGCCTGAACGTATTCCACCGTCCATATGTATTTCCACTTCTGAACCCACGGCATCCACTATTGCTGGTAATATTGAAATGCTTGAAGGCGCACCGTCGAGTTGTCTTCCACCATGATTGCTCACAACTATCGCGTCAACACCGCAGCTTGCCGCCCGTTTCGCGTCTTCAACATCCATAATGCCTTTAAGAATTAACTTGCCGCCCCACATTTTTTTTACCCACTCAACATCATTCCAGTTGAGCGTTGGATCAAACTGCTTGCCAATCCATTCTGACAACGATCCTAAATCATCTACACCTTTAACGTGGCCCACAATGTTGCCAAAACCGTGTCGCTTTGTACCCAACATTCCTAAACACCAGCGTGGTTTGGTCATCATATTTAAAATATTGTGCAGCGTGAGTTTTGGCGGTGCGCTTAAACCGTTTTTAATATCTTGATGTCGTTGCCCCAGTAATGGCATATCAAGCGTTAACATCAAAGCACTGCAATTTGCCGCTTTGGCCCGGTTGATAAGTTTTTCTATGAAAAGTCGATCGCGCATCACATAGAGTTGAAACCAGAAGGGGGAGTTAGTCTGTGCTTGAACATCTTCGATAGAACAGATACTCACGGTCGAGAGTGTGAAGGGCACACCAAATAGCTTGGCTGCCTTGGCTGCGAGGATTTCTCCATTGGCATGTTGCATGCCTGTAAGGCCAATGGGCGCGAGAGCAACGGGCATCGCAACATCAAACCCTGCCATCTTGCTTGCTGTACTGCGATTCTCCACATTAATGGCAACGCGCTGACGCAGCTTTATTTTATTGAAGTCAGATTCATTGCTTAAATAGGTAGTTTCAGTCCACGAGCCGGAATCGGCGTATTCGTAAAACATACGTGGAACGCGCTTCTTTGCTTGGATTTGCAAGTCTCGAATGCAAGTGGGTGGGGACATTTGATGTATTAACCTTATAAATCTGTAGGGAGAGACGAAAATTCATCTGAGTATTCCAGCCTGGTTATTGTAGAGTTATTTTTTGTAAAGAGGGGAATAAAAATGACGCGACGTGTGGTAGTTCTGGAGAGAGCTTCGTTAAGGGCTCATGTGCGCCGACCGAATTGTACAACTGAATATATTGAAGCAGGGGTGATGATCTCATTTCTGGCTTTGCCAGCGACGGCGGTGATTTTATTGTGAATCTGTAATGCTACTGTCTATTTTTCACCAAGTGGTAAATATAGATAGTGGGTTGCGGGATCTTTTGAATCCTGGAGTTCGGTTCCATACCCCGCAATGGAGCGTTATAACATCTGACCCATTTATATCTCGCTTTGTGCCCACTTCTCCTGTGTCAGGTCGATAACGATTTCCTTTTCTCGCAACGGCTAGAATTTCATCTGTTCGCTGCCACGAACCTGCATAACGGTTGGTGACGTACAGCTTATATCGCACAACCCAAACATTTTTCACATTCGATTAGGCCCCAAATAAATTTCTACTTTAGGTTCTATATAAAGAAACCGGATGTCGAAATCGTTTACATTGACGATGACCTGAGCAAGCAAATCTTCGAAATAATCTATAAATTTCAATGACATAAGCTTCATGGCTTGAGTTTTGCGTACTTCATCAAGCAGATGTACAGATACTTATTTAAATCAATAATAAAGTACGGAGTCTCACAAAATGTTAAGAGCTTTTATATTAATTGTCGGTTTGTTCTCAGCGCTTGCCAGTGTCCAGGCAGCAGTAATTTATGATTTTGATGTGGGTTATGACGGTTCTACAGTGACCGTTGACGGCGGTTCAGTTGATCCTATTGGAGTTAACCTCGAAATTGGGGACAGTTTTAATTACAACGTTCAAACGGCGAACAACGATTATTGGCAAGTTGATGTTGCTGGAAGTTTTTTCCCGTTTTTCGCACTCGGAACTAATGATTCGGCTGTGCGCTACGCTGACGTGAGTTTAAGTTTGTTGTTGGATGGGGTAGAGGTATTTTCTTACTCAGAATTTAATTTGTGGCATGCAAATGTTCACATTGGAACTAATTCAATTTCACTAGCTGCGGGTCTACTGTTTGATGAAATGGTGATGGATTATCAGTTACTTAGTTCGGGCTCTGGAAATACGAACACCATTACTGACTATTTTTGGGGTAATCGTAGCCCGGAAACCTTTAGCGAGATATCTTATGTGGAATCATCTGAGGTGCCCGAACCAGGTTCAATCGTGTTATTAATTCTGGGGTTATCAGGTCTGGCTTTTTCTAGAAAAAAATTAAAGTAAGACTGTGTCTGAATTGAAAAAAGGCCACTTTAGTGGCCTTTTTTATTGAAGGATTTACAGCATCATTGTGCAAAGAGCACACAGGCTTCATCAGCGAAAAACTCCTGCCCGCCAAAACCAAAGCGTTCTATATCACTGGTTACACTGATCAAAGCAACTGTACCGTAATGTCCACCGACAACATCTGTGCGAGTCACCACAATTTGTACTCCATTGACAATTTGGCCATTCAGTTCTGAGAAATCTTCAACATTGCTAAGCGTGCCATTAACACCAAGATTGACATTTCCACCCCAGTCAGCGTACTTAAAATTTGCAGTTAAAGGGTGGTCACCATTAAAAATAAATCGTTGATTGATATTGTTTAACATCACTTCCTTGCCATTACCTTGAGCGAGGTTGCCGTTGGTAATTTCAGCATAGCCATTGTAGTCCCATTGTCCATCTATCCATTGAAAAGCAACCAATTCACTATAAATATCACCGTAGGTCAAATCTGTACCCACAGAGTATTCTGCTCCCAGCGGAAATTGTCCGTAGTTCATACAAGTGGTTGTGACCGCATTTGCAAAAGAACTCATGCAGGCCAAAAGAAAAAAAGTTATCCGTAATTTAGTAAACATCGCAAGCTCCTTAAGAGTTAACAGTTAATAAAAATTGATATACCTGATTTGGAAATCAATCAACTGTTAAAACAGAATTGCTAGCAATATTGGTTCATTCGAGATTAAACAAGTTATTTAATTGTGTTTTGGCGTAGAGTGTTTTGGGGTGAGATTCTCCAGCACCTGAAACCAGGTGTGGTATCGCAGCCTGGTAAAAGGATTGCGCTTGTTCGAGCTTTCCGAATAACCGGTAAATGTCAGCTTTGAGGGCGAGGGCGTAACCCACATCTGCGCTGATCTTTTCGTCGCGTGCTAAAGCTCGGCTGATTTTTAGTAGGTCGTCGGTATAACGCTCGGCTGTGGTCAAATCTCTTTGCGCGAGAGCGATTTCAGCAGCTTCCAGTACAACCCGGCTTATATAATAATTTGATCGTACTTGGGGATAGTTAATGGATTGCAACAGTGTGTCTATGGTGGATTTTGCTTTCGACAATTTACCCTGCTTTCGATATAACGTCGCACGAGCACGCGTAACTCTTTCGATCCGTATTTTATTGGTTTCCGGGCTCAAACTAAATTGCTCAAGTGCTTGCTTGAGAAGCTTTTCAGCGTCTGAATATTTTCCGCGATCTATGTTTGCATAGGCTAAACGCACTCGATCATTTGCCGCGTGAACAAGATCCCCATTTTCGAGTGAGCGTTTCAAGGCGAATTCGTACAACGGCAAAGCGTCATCGGCTCTACCCAATCGCATTAATCCATCTGCATACCAAGCGATAAAGTAATGAGGTGTATTCTCTCTTCGCACACCCTTATAGCGATTGTAGATTTTTTCACGAATTGCGGCACTTTCTGTTATTTCTCCCATGGTGTTGAGGTAGGTCGCATGGTTTTGCAATGTGGTTAAATAACTTGAAGTTGATGAGCGACCGCTATCTTCATATAGCTTCAGAAGGTTTTGATTCAATTCAATGAGTTCACTATATTTTCCCAAACTGTATAGGGTGTTTGTTTTGAAGCTCAATAATTGAAAAAGGAGATTGTTTGTTCCGGGGTTTGCACCATTGAGTGCTGCAATACCTGTATCCAATACCTGCAAGGCCTTTTCAGGCTCACCCGTGCGTTCCAGTATCATGGCTTGTGCTTTACTACAGAGAGCTTGACTTTCAATTGATGGGAAGCGGAGTGTATTTAACAGCGTTTTGGCTTCTTGATAAGTGCGATTTGCAAACTCAAAATCGAGATCAATGTGGTATTCAGTTTGAGTGCACAATACTACACTCAAAAGATCTTTTTCATGATGTTGGCGTGCATAATGTTCAGAAAGATTTAACAGCTTGTGGGCGTCGTCCAGTTTTCCAATGGAACCAAATCCCTGGGCAAGTTCTAGTATTACGCGTCCCATATAATCAGGTTGGTGTTGGGACGCAGCTTGCTGTTCCAACATGTGTTGTCCGCGTTTTAATAGTTGCTCAAGACTTATTGCTTGACCTTCTGGCCCGGTTTCTTCAAGCAAAAGATTGAGAAAATCATTGGTAGCCTGAACCAGGCGTTGCTGTTGATTCGCCAAATCCCTTTGCTCTTGTGCATCACGCATTTGCGTAAATGAAAGTAGACTGGATGCCAGAAGAATTAGGAAGGTTATTGTCACAGATATAGATGCAATGCGATGGCGATGAAAAAAACGACCAAAATAATAAAGCGGGCTGTAGGGCCGTGACAGAATAGGGCGTCCCGAAATGAGTAGGTCAATATCGCCAAGCAGGGCTTGTGCGCTAGCGTATCGCCTATGCTTGTCCGGGTTTAAAGCTTTAAAAACAATTGTATCGAGGTCTTTTCTTGGTAAGCCCGATACGTCCGGTATATTAAGGTGCCCTGGTTTATTCAGAAATTCTGTTTGTTGCCTACAGTATTCAGTCAGGCCCATTTCATGATTGAAGGGGCGCTTCCCAGTGAGCAGTTCGAAAAGAATAACTCCTAATGAATAAATATCGGCTGTTTTATCGACGGGCTCATTCTTTAGCATTTCCGGGCTGGCATAAGCCAAGGTATAGGGGCGTTGTACAATTTTTGTCAGTTCGCTGTTATCTTCTTCTAAAAATCTTGCTACGCCAAAATCCAACAATTTTACTTCACCGCTATGAGTAACCAATATGTTTGCTGGTTTTAGATCTCGATGAATAATATTGTGTTGATGAGCGTATTGCACGGCTCGACAGATTTGGCTAAACAAAAGTAATCGTTGCTTGAGCGAAGGTCTTTTAGTTGCGCACCAATCACTCAATGCTTTTCCTTCAACATAATCCATAACAATGTAACGAATACCGTTTTCTGTCACGCCACCATCGATAAAGCGCGCAATATTCTCGTGATTAAGTTGCGCAAGAATTTGTTGTTCAGATCTAAAGCGAAAGCGCGCAACGGGATCATCGAGTCCTTCCGGCAATACCTTTACGGCAACTTTCCGGGAATATTGAAAATCTGCGCGTTGAGCAAGATAAACAGATCCCATGCCGCCTTTTCCCAATAGTTTACACAATTGCCAAGGTCCAACTAGTCCGAGTTCTTCGTTGTGCGAATCAAGTGAATCGATATGATTACGTATTGAATTGCCAATAATATTTTCGGATAAGGAATCTAATGCTTGATCACTTTTTTCGCTGGCAAATAATAACTTTTTAAGGTCATAAGCAAGCGTGGCATCGTATTGGCAAACCCGCGAAAGGAAACTTTCCCGATCTTGCGGCTTAAGCGCAATCGCTTCAAAAAATAGCTTCTTAAGCTTGCTTGAGGGCTTCACATTTATCAGCGTTGTGAGCGAGTAACTCGTTATACAGCCAGGCGCTTAAAAAACTCCATTCTCGCTTTACTGTTGAAACCGAAATCTTCAACACTTTCGATATTTCCTGCACCGTCAGGCCACCAAAAATACGGCATTCCAGAATCTGACATGCTCTGGGATTTTCCTGTTCTATTTGTTTAAGCAGTTCATCAACATAAAGCACATCAATCAAGCTAGTATTTCCCCCAAAATGATACAGACTGTATTCGGCTTGTGATTCTGGTGAAACACGTTTTTGTGCTTTGCTGCGTTCAGCATAGTTAATCAGTACTTGACGCATGACACGTGCGGCTGTTGCGTAGAAATGTGTTTTGTCTCGGTACTGTGCGTTGGAGGGGTTCATTTTCAACCAGGCTTCATGAATTAAAGCCGTGGTGTTGAGGGTTTCGTTTCCGGTCCATTTTCTCCGATGGATTTTTGCTATGTGGTATAGCTCGTCATAAAGACTTTGTTCGTCGTCCATTTCGTTTTCCTGTGTTTTCCTTTTTGGTGCGACGCGCCGTGCTTTCCAGATGCCGCGTACAGGCTCATTATCGGGCTAGCCGAAATGAGGGTCAAGGCAATGTGAATAGTTCACACTGGTGGTGCCGTTTTATTCTGTATTATTCCGGCAGGAAAAAATTTAGTCTTTTTTAACAAACCTGAACCAAAAACCCTCTGGTTTTGGTTTTGATTAATGGAACACATCAACTTACCTTAAAAGGAACTTAGCGATGATTAATAAGATACTGACTGTATTACTGGTGGCCTTGTGTACTGGATTCTGTTTTGCTGATTCATCCCAACCGCTTCCAGTTGGCTATTTCGACGAAACGGGCGAAGTACAGCTGTATAGCGATGTGCTGGACCCGGAATTTCCAGATGGTACAAATGTGGCAGAATTTGAGGTGCGTGAGGTAGACGATTTTCTCTATCTGGCACGGAAATCGTACAACGATGGAGATTGTCACACCGAGATTGTGCCGTTGGTTGATCGTTTTGAACAACGGCTGACAGTGGGAAGTGATCCTGGCGCATGTCCACTTGCCTTCATTAGTAACAAATTTCCGGTGCGTGTATTTAATTGTCTTGACGATGGTTGCAAGTTATTGCCTGGTGTGGTGCCTTTAGGGGGTGATCCGATAGTACTCAGCGCACATTGTGATAACACGGAATTGAGTGACTTCAACTGTCGCTGTCATATAAATCGCGGCCAAGGTGAGGAGGTTTTGAATAGTGATTTGTTATGTAAAACTGAACTGAAATCAATGCAGCTAAAATTCCCGCATTGGATGAATGTAAATAAGTCCAAAGCGAAAGTGCAGGGCGACTCAGGATGTATTGGACAGTAAACCTACCAGGCGGGGATATTTTGGGATCACCCAGTGTGATCCCACCTCAATCAACAATACTTTATTCCACATTGACCCCTAAAAATATAGATTTTCCTTTTTAATTTTCCACCTACTGCACCAACGTCACGAAGTATTGAGAATAAGCGTATCTTCGTACATAACAAAATATTGAGTGACATGAAATTCCGAGCTGATTGTTTAATGGTTGTACGTATCAGAGATTGTTATTGCCTGATTTTTGGTATAGATTTGAGTCCGCCGGACTTGAGAAGGCAGGTCGTTAGCACTATACATCTCTACTATCAGTATTTTAAAAATAATTAATTATGAAATATAAACTGGAAAATATGATTCTTGATGTTAAACGAATCACCCTGGAGGACGATGCATCCGGAGAGTTAATTTCAAGAGATGAGAAACTTATTACGGCGATGAAAATTCTGGTTGAGAAGTATCCGGAAATTGTGACTAAAGAAGAATTAATAAAAGCGATTTGGCCGAGGCAAATCGTAACGGATTGGTCTCTGACACGATTTATGTCGGACATGCGTAAATTATTGGGAGACGAACATAATATCAAAACAGTTCATGGTAGAGGTTACCGCTATACCTATCCCGTTAAAGTGCTTGATCAAGAAGATGAAGGTGCTCAGACATACAAACACTTTACTGATTCAGGCGCAACGAATGCAGAGAGTGTTCAGTCGTCTTACCCCGATGCGGGGCCATCCAGGAGAAAATTCCCTTATTTTTCCTTAGCCATCACTTTAAGTGTTTTATTGGTCTTGATTGGTGGTGGATTTTATTTTTCTCAATTGTATACCACGCTTGATGTAACTCGGCCCACGATGGAGGAATTATTGGGGGCGGGTGATGGCAAACCGGTTTTGGCCATTGTTCCGGTGGTTGATAAGGGTTCGCGCTACGAAACCGGGCTCGCGATGGCGGGTTTGTTGGTTGCAATGTTTCAAGTACATGAAGGAGTACATGTGCTGCCTTTTTCTTCGGTATTAAATAATGTAAGTAATTCCGATGAACCTGAGTTGTGTGCGCGTTTGGGTTGTACCGATGTGGTATTACTTCATTTTTC
Organism: Cellvibrionaceae bacterium; assembly: GCA_050299435.1. Lineage (GTDB taxonomy): Bacteria > Pseudomonadota > Gammaproteobacteria > Pseudomonadales > Cellvibrionaceae > 1162T-S-0a-05. The sequence goes on from JBNKVX010000016.1 coordinate 40,275, forward strand.
AAGTAATAGAGATAATTTCGAATTGTATTTCGAGCATATTACACAAGAAGAAAAATATAGATCGCCAGTGATTACGGATCAAGATTCAATGGTTGCGCTGGAAAATATTCTTAACGCACTGCAAGCACGACTTCCCGAAACGGCCACACAAATTTCACCCCTTATGTTTAGCTCCAACAGTGATGCAGTGTTGGCTTTTGGCGAAGGGCTCGGAGCACTGGCATACAATGATTTAAGTCGTGCCAAGCTCAATTTGCAAGGTGCTTTGAACCAACAAGAAGATTTTTATTTGGCTAACGCACTATTGGGAAATTTACTACTACACACTGGCAATTACAACGAGGCGAAAAAAATTCTCTATGCATGGAATATGGAGAATGCCAGTGAATATGAAAGTTTATGGATGAATGTAGCTCGGTATCGCGCAGAGTGGTACAGCGGCGATCTACAAATGGCATTAATGATTTTGGAAGAAGTAAAGAGCTCTAGCTCAAGACTTTCACAACCTTTATACATCCAGGCTATTCTGGATAAGGGTATTATATTGTTAGAACTTGAAGATAGAAGCCAAGCGTTGGACTTGTTTACACAGTCCATGCTGGAGGCAAAATCCAGCAGAGATGTTTTGCTTTATGCGCAGGCTCTATATTGTATTGCTGAAATTGAGACCAGGCTTGGTCAACGTGAGAAAGCAGAAAAACATGTAGGCGAAGCAAATTATCTATTCGAGGTGGGTGGTTTAAACAATTTTCGGGGGTGTTCTAAGCGAAATTCTTCAATTGTTAATTAATAAATATATTGATGAAAGGTATTGAAATGTTGGAGAGAGAATTACAGAATGATTGGGATCTTAATTACGCCACAATAGTTGGTATTGGAAAATAACTAATAATTCAATCCAAATTCTTTTGGCAAATGTAATATATTGATTAGCTCTTCATCGCCGATCTGGTCAGGTTGTCTGCGTGCGATGTTTCTCACAATATTCAGAGATAGGGTGATTCTCTCGTACCATGACGAAGTTTTATTTTGAAGCATGTCAAATGCATTTTTACGTACATTGTTATCTTTTAGCAAAGCCAGAATTTTCACAACTAACTTGTTGGCCTCTTCGTCAGGTAATTCGGTTTTGTTACAGGTGCCTTCGCGTAGCACTGAAAAGAAAGCGTTAATGATCTCAGGTGAATACCTCGACTGTAATTCACCTTGTCCAAGCACAAATCCACAGGTTATAGAAAATGCGATACCTGGGCTATAATCTTTTAAAAAGCCAAAATATAAATCACACAAGCCTGACACTTGCGCAATTTTAGGCATGTTTTCTCCTAATAATTTCATTACGATAGGGTGCCGCATGCGTGCTAATGGCCCTGATGCATCGGTAAATTCGTGATGCACTAGAACTGCATCCAAAATTTCAGCGGGAACCTTCAAGCTTTCTTCGGCAAGCTCGTTGCACTCTGTTATGATTTTGTGGCTCACCAAGGGGTGAAGCACTTCAAAGTTTGTAATTTGCTCATTGAGTCTTGCGTAACCGATGTCTTTTAAGAAACCAAGTACTACCAGTGATTTAAAATCTTGTTCTGTCCAATTTAATTGCTTCGCCAATGCAGCCATGGTAAGGAGAGAAGCATGATTGGTTTGTGTTTTCTTTTCCCATTCAGCTTGATGAAAAATATCAAGGTAGGATACAAGAGAGCTGTGAAAATCAATATCATTAATGATTTCGTATAAATGGGATAGAGAGCCTTGCAAATCAATACTTGAGAGTATTGGAAATTCCTCAACTAAACTTTCTAATGACTGTTGAATGTTGCTCCATTTGGGCTGGTCATTCTTTTGGTTTTGCTGAACGACCTGACTAATTGATGAGATTTCCTGGCATTGTTCATCAATGAACTGATGAATCTCTCCTTGCATATCCCCCTGAAAGAAGAAATGCCAATCGTTATATTTAAAAAGATTGACGTCCACTAGGGAAGCGATCACGTTTTCTGAAAAGACCACGTCTTTTTGAATGTAAGGGGAGCCCTTCAATTGTTGCAAAAGCACGTCAACTTTTTTTGTATGGTCCCCGATACGATAGATAGGAACCAAACTGGAACAGCCGGACGAAAATATTTGCTCGCGATAATAACGCTCGGTTTCCCTAATGGCTGAATCTACTGACGCATTGATGTCGATCTGTGCATCCATAAATTAACCCTGCTTGGACAACAGTAAATGCAGGTTAATGTATACGCTAAAGTGCTTTTTCATCAAAACCAAACGTAATCTTTAAAACACAATTTTCAGTATAGACAAAGGTCAATAGCGCATCGAAAAATTGTCTAACAGGGGACACAAAACATTTACTTCTTAAAATGCAGATCAATTTTGCTTGAAAGTAATAGGTAAAAATCTGAGTGTTGCAGTATTAGAGGTGCATTTTTTGACTGGGAAGCGGGAATTAAAACGTTTGTTTTAAGTTGCTTTAATATGTTAATAGGATCACACTATTTAGGCTTGAGAGATAATTGATCTGGAAAACTGATCTACGATCGAGCCGACATTATTGGCTATATCAATGATGAGATGCCACGGGATTCGAGCGCACCACCTGAATGTGAACCGGATTGTGTGTTGGAGCGTGTGCAGAGGCCATTACAGACTTTCTTTTGTCCGTCGCTGGACCAATCAATACGCTGCCAGAAGCCGAGATTAGTGGGAATAGAGTCGGTGCTGGCGAATATTTTGAAGAGGCTAAAGCGCGTTTCCCTGTTTTACGCAATTGTAATCAGCCAAGCTGGTTGGAGGCGCGTGCGGTTGACAGTGAATATGAAACTCAGTATCTGTGCGAGAACTACACACCCGGTCAACTAGAGCCCGCTGAATAGACCTGGACAGGCTGGTTAAACGCAGACACCGCCGCTGGAAATGGCAGTACCGGCGATTACGAAAATCGATATCGGCATGGGGGTTTATGTGCTAATCCCGTTGCACTAGAGGCTCGAACATTAGTTAACGGAAATACTGTTAAAGCCTATGCACCGAACGACAAGTTAGCGCGATTTGAGGCGCTTGGTTTCGCTATCGTGGTTTTGATGAAGGTGGGCAAACTCAAGTTTATCTCATGGTCAACGCATGGTCGGGCATGAAAGTGACTGTGACTAGTTGGGAAAATAATAAAGTGGCAAGTTGAATATGAGTCTGGAACCAATAGACCTTGGGTTATTTATCAAAAAACACCTAACAGCAAAGTATTTACCGATAGGTGTTCAGATTGTTAGGCCGACTTTTTCTTTCTTCTAGGTTTTGCGTTATTGCTCGGCTTTCTACGACGAGCAGGCTTTTTATTTTGCGGTTTAGCAACTTTATTAAAAACATTTAAATCAAAGTCTGGATAAAAATCGTCTATCACTACTTTTTGCAATGATTGCTTTAGCAGTTTTTCAATATCCTGAAGTAAGTGTTTTTCTTCTGGGCAAACAAGCGAGATTGCTTCGCCATGTTTACCTGCACGTCCTGTTCGACCAATACGATGGATATAATCTTCCGCCACCATCGGTAAATCAAAATTAACAACATGAGACAAATCGTTAATATCCAGTCCGCGCGCCGCGACATCTGTCGCAACTAAAACACGTGCTCGTCCCTGTTTAAAATCTGCCAGGGCTTTGCCTCGTTGGGCTTGAGTTTTGTCTCCATGTATCGCGGTGGCTTTCAGGCCATCTTTGGCCAACTGCTTTGCCAGCCTTTCCGCGCCACGCTTGGTTTTTGTAAATACCAAGACTTGTTTCCAATTATTTGATCCAACGATGTAGGCCAGAGCTTGGCGCTTTTGCTCTGGGTTGACCGGGTGAATAATGTGATTGATTTTGGTGGCGACACTGTTGCCTTGCCCTATATCAATGACTTTAGGATTGGATAACAAATCATTGGCCAACTTTTTAATATGTTTGGAATAGGTGGCTGAAAACATTAGGTTTTGAGTTTTTGCTGGAAGCAAGGAAATAATTCGTTGAATATCCGGCATGAAACCCATATCCAACATGCGATCTGCTTCATCCAGAACAAGAATTTCCACTTTTGATAAATCCACCACTCGCTGGTTAACAAGGTCGAGTAAGCGACCGGGAGTGGCAACGAGAATATCCGTTCCTCTTTTTAGTTTAAAAATCTGGGAAGAAATTTTCACCCCACCAAATACGACATTTGATTTTAAGGGTAAGTGTTTTCCGTATTCCAGGATGCTCTCAGACACTTGGCTCGCTAGCTCCCGAGTTGGGGTCATCACCAGGGCGCGAATAGGGCGGTAATTCTTCTTATTTGGTTTACAGGCTCCCATGAGCAGCTGTAAAACAGGTAGGGTAAAACTGGCTGTTTTACCTGTGCCGGTTTGTGATCCGGCTAAGATATCTCTCCCCTCCAGAACTGCAGGAATGGCATCTTGCTGAATTTGGGTAGGAGTAGTGTAATTCTTATCCTGCACGGCGCGCAGGAGTTCAGCCATAAGGCCGAGTTCATTAAATAACATAATTTGACTCTATAAAAAGAAGTATTAAATTGACCGGCCAATTGTCACTACACTGTATTTAACAGTTAATTCGACAATAATCGGTCTAGGCAGGGTGTGTATCTGTCAACCTTATAAAAGGGGGCTAGATCTATGGGACTACATTCAAAGGGCTAGAATAAAGGGCTACAGTGAGTAGTCGGACGTGGACCGAACAACGTCAAGGCGGCGGACTATACCAGAAGGTGCCAGGGATTGTTACTAATATTTACAGGGGCTTAGATCTGGTTTAGCCCCTGTAAAGCCATAATGAGAAGCCTGATTATTAAAAATGAACATGTTCTCGCACATGAAGCCAGGTTTTGCCCTTGTCAGTTGATTCATAAAAATCGCCGGATACACCATTACAACCTACAAGGAAAACCTTATCCGCCTCAGGTACTGTTTCATTGCAGTACTTGTCCGGGAGCTCAATTTCGGTTTCAGTCCAAGTCTTACCGCTGTTTTCTGTCACCAGGATTTTTTGAATAGGCTCTTCTTCGTATCGATCATAATAAACAAAGGCTATTCCCTCAGTATTACTGAAGAAATACGGGATTGAAGCAAATCTAAACTCTTGATGGCGCTTATATGCTTTATTATCTCCTACCTTTTTACACTTCAAAGCTTCTTTCCTTAGGCCTGGGCATCGATCTACTTTTGTAGATACATTTCTCCATTTTTTCTGACTAGTACTGTAAATAAGATATTTAATATTTTGATCAAAGCTTAAAACCCCTGGCTTATCGATTCCAAAATCAAGGGCGCCTGCATTATAAATATAATCAACTTTTCGGTTACCGTTATCTGCTTTTGAAATACTCCATGTTTCTTGATCTAAAGAAAAATAGACAGAATTACTTCCATTAAAAATTGAATATTCTGATCCCCCTTGAGAAACTATGTTCAAATATTTAGAGCCATCAATTTTCATGAATTTTGCTGTCTCAAGCAACTTGGTAGAGCAGTTGGTATAGGTTGTAGCATTTTGCATTTCGAAAGCTTTATTTTGCGTACTTTTGCAGCTGTCATAAATAGTGTGGCTAGCTAGAATGGGCCAGCTTTCTTCAGCTTTTAGCAGATTAGCCCGACGAATTTCTAATTTATCTGAGTTTAATAAAACAACATCTACAAGATTATCACTTTTAAATATAATTTCTTCTATCCAAAAATTTTCAGCTATAGGGATTTTCTTCCACTCTGCACCCTTGTATTTAAGGAATAGATTGCCAAATTCTCCGCCAACCAGGACATCACCGTTTGAGTTGACTGCAATTGCTTTGAGGTCAAAGTCCGTATCAACTGCATCCTGCTCCCATACCCCATTTGCATTTCTTTTTATAACAAACCCCAGCTTCCCTATAAAGTACAAAGCGCCATCTGGTGCTTGATACTGCCGACTAAATCGTGTTGGGCTTTGAACAACTGAACCATATAGTACTTGTCTCTCTTCAGAGTGACCGTCATCTATCCAGGTTAAAAGATCATTGTCTGAATACTTTAGATCAGGGAAAGCCATTTCTATAAGTGAATTATCGGGTTCTGTTGGTGAGCGCAATACAAGATCTTTATATATGTCACCATCAGGTTTTGAATAATAAATTAAAGTACCTAAGTCTGTAATCTTACCCGGCTGCACTCTGAACGTACCGAGTTCAATGCCAGTATCCACAAAACGGTCATATCTTCTTTCATAGCCGGAATAAAATGAACGCAAACTGGATACACTGTATTCTCCAGAATCAACAGCAGATGCAAACAAAGTTGTTTCTCCTGGAAAAGCTGCATTGGTCAATAAGCGAGTGGGAACCACTTTGTCTGATGCGTTTAAATTTTTTGGCGCTATAGTAATTTGATTAATTGGGGCAATAATAGAACCGGCGTTGACAACTCTAGCGACTACAAAGCCCTGGTTTTCATTTAAGGGCGTTTCCATGCTGTAGGGAGGAGCTATTTTAATCGTGCTTGTTCCGCATCCGCTTAAGCAAATCACAGCCAGGAGTGCTAAGAAATGCCTGTAACTATGACGAATTTGAAGGCTTAAAGTTATACTTATCATTGTTGTTGCTCCGTCTAAACAATATCTGCTGTAGCTATATTGAAATTGTTATTTCACATGGTAAAGTGCCAGTCAAATTTATAATTGTCAAACCTTAATATAGACCTAGAGGGAAATCGTATTGATCTTGATACTTAGAGTGATTTTCGCTGTACTTGTAGCGGCTTATTGGTCTGGTCAGGTGTGTGCAGAAGAAGTTTTGGATCTGCAGTACCTTAAAGATACTCAAGATTTTGAATTGAAAAAAGGATATGGATTTGTGCTACTTAAACTCGATGTGGACGGTGTTGCTCCATCCTTTGAGTATGCGAAAATTGTAAGAGATCGCTTTTCAAGCTCAACCCGAAAAATAAATTTTTCCGAACGTAAGAGCAAATACATGCTGGTGCATGCTAAGCAGGGATATTATCAAATTACAAGAGTTAATGCTCCCTACTACGATCTACCATTTTGGTTTGATACCAGTACCGATACGAGATGGAGATTTTACGTTGAAAAAGGAAAAATAAACTATTTGGGCTTGCTTGAAATTGATAAAGACCGAACGCGATCCAGTGTCAATATAAATTTGATTAAACGAATTGCCTCGGATTACAAAGAGTTGGTTGAAAATTTCTCTGAGGTATTTAAGCGGTACCCGCTTACACATTTGCCTGGATATAGAGACGATTTTTATCAAGAGTTTTCGGACTCAAGGGAAATGCCATGAAGATTTTGGCTAAGTACTGTTCTTTTGTTGCTTTTTTTCTGCTAATTTCGTCAGTGTACGCTGAGCTTCCTGCTAAATCGTTTTTTGCGTTACCTGATACTATTTATGCCTCGCTCAGTCCCGATGGAAGCCAGGTTGGGTTTCTAAGATTGGAAGAAGGGGCTGTACGGTTGGAAGTGCTCGACACTGCAAGCAATAAGAAAAAGGTTGTGTTCAATACAAAAGATATAGAACAATCCGAAAATGTTAAGATATTTCGTTTTTCCTGGATTGATAATAGATACTTGGCTACTCAACTGGTAGAAATTAAAACTGGAATCGAGGATTTGTTGGACACGAAAATAAACCGTCGACTATTAATCATTGATACACAGGCAGCATACGATTCTGCTAACAAGGTAAAAAGTGTTAGAACTACAGGTTGGCTGGTAGAAACTCTGCCGAGTAAGGAGAATATATTTTACTATGCCAAATCTGGTTACCAATCAAAGTTATACCAGCTTAATGTTGATAAGCTTCTTCCCGACTCGGAAAAGCTGGGGAAGCTCGATAAAGTTGACGGCGGACAATTTATACAGTCGAACGTAGTTGGCTCATCTAAAGGCTATGCAATTCGTTGGTTTGTTGATGCTGAGGGAAAATTGAATTCTGTTCTTTATATTAATCCTGATAAAGAAATTGTGTTGGCAAAATTTGAAGATCGAAAAGAAACAGAAGTTAAAACTTGGGTAATGGAAGGCGACGAGTCAAGCTTCAGATATATTCCAGTAGCACTGGCCCAAGATGGACAATCATACTATTGTTTAGATAGGGAAGAGGAGGAGGAGCGTTCGGTCTATTTGATCGACTTTGAAAATGATAATAAAAAGCTAGTGTACGAATCTCGTGCATTCAAAATAGTTGATTTGCTTATTGCAGAAGACGGTACCCTGCAAGCAGCAAAATTATTGAAGAATGGGGGAATCGAGTATGATTTTATTGGTGAGAATGAGAATAATCTAAAGGAATATACCAAAGCAGATACTTTATATACTGTGATTGATCAAAGTGTCGATGGCCAACTTAAGTTGATTTATTCAGAATCGCATCATGAGCCCGGCAAGTTTAGCTTGGTCAACAACAAAAACTCTTCAACACGAAAGATCGCAGTTTTGTATCCCGCTTTAGAAAATAAACTAAAGTCAAAGCTGGTTGTTGGGTCTGTAAATGTTGCCGGATTGAATATTCCATGGCTTCTTTCGCTTCCTTCCGGTAATTCTGGTGGTAGTCATCCATTAATAGTGATGCCGCACGGGGGTCCGATCGGCATATTCGATGATAAGTACTTTGACTCACTCACGCAGTATTGGGTAGCCAATGGTTACGCCGTGCTAAGAGTCAACTTCCGAGGATCTGGCGGGTATAACACAGAGCTGAAAGAAGGCGGAAAAAAAGAATGGGGAGGCAAAATGCTGGATGATATTGTTGCCGCCACCATAGAAGTTGTGGAACTACCTTATATTGATGCCAATAAAGTTTGTATCGCTGGCCTTAGTTATGGGGGCTACGCTGCAGCCATGTTGAGCATAAGCAATCCAGATATCTTTAAATGCGGCGTTGCTATATCCGGCGTCTATGATGTCAACCTGAGAATCAGATCTGCCTACGCCCAAGAGAGTCAGGTTAATTGGATGAAAGAGAACATCGGCGATCCGGAAATTGAGTTTGATCACCTAAAACAAATTTCACCTGTTTTCCGGGCAAGCGAGTTAAAGGTTCCGCTTTTTGTTGCTCATGGCGTAAAGGATCGAAATGTCGATATTGAGCAAGCTAAAAGATTTTTACTTATGCTGGAGAAATATAGCAAACCGGTTAAAACCTATATAGATGGTGAAGCAGATCATAGTTTTTCAAATGGCGATCAAATGGCAAATATGCTTACAGAGGCTAAGCTGTTTATCGATGAAAATATATAAGTTATTACTGCCTGAGTTTAGGTAGATAAGAGTTTGTAGATTTAAAAAATGAAAAAAGTTTGGTTTAATTAATTGTCTCGGCACTTTTCAAATATTTAACTGAATCGCGACTTGTTTAGAGTCCAAGGTATAGTGTTTTAAGTGACATCCTGCACTCTTAACTTTGAATTAGCCCCTATGTGAATTTAAGCGAAAAGTAAAACAAATAATGCGCAAGGATGATCTAAACTTAAAACAAAGGGAGTGTTTTAGCGCCAAAATCCTGGCGGGATTCACGTAAAAACAACCCTTCAGCGCGGTTCATCTATAGGGTAGTCTCGATACGTGACAGGAATACTGCAAAATCTCTTCATAAGACAAAGAATTTGGATCATTGTTATATTCTGTGTAATAGGGCTAGGTGTGCTCGCGAGCCTGTCGATTATTAAGGCCCGTAATCAATTCAGAGACTTGAAAAATGAGCAGTACGCAAAACTAGTGGGTACTGCGATTAAGAATATCGAGTATTTTTATCAATTGTCCAAAGATGGAAAACTCAGCGAAATCGAAGCCAAGATAATGGCAAAGGACAGTCTCGACAGCATGCTGTTGGATCAACGTAACTATTTTTATGTTATGAATTACGAAGTGGGAACCTTAATTACCCATCCTTATTTGCCGCGTGAATACTCAGATGACACACTTCAATTAGCCCTGGAAGGCAAAAAGAAACACAATCAAATGTTGGCTGATGCTGGTTCAAAGATGGGCCTGGGCAGGCCCACCGGTAACTTGGTCGCAATCCTAAAGAGCGTACACCCTGATGACCTGAAAGGTTTTGTTGACTATCAGTTGTACAGCCATCCTGATGTAAAGGGAAAGTTTATTGCATCAATAGATGAAGAGATCAATATTGCCGACCCGGACTATAAGCTAGCTTATGCGGCACCTTTTAAACCGTGGAATTGGGTTGTATTTTCAAGCGTGTTTACTGATGATGAAAAAGCAGTTTTTCAAAACTGGTTAATTAATTTATTGTCTATTTCCAGCGTAATATTGGTACTGTTGCTTGGCTTGGGATTTGTTGTGGCGCGATCCATTTCCAGGCCTTTACAGTTTGTTGTGGAGTGGATGCAGGATATTGCAGAAGGCTCCAATGACCTGACCAAACAATTGGATGTAAAGGGTAAGAATGAAGTTTCACAATTCTCCGCGGCATTTAATTCTTTTGTTGAGCAAATCGCAAAAGTTATTGATCAAGTGATCAAGACTAACCGCCAACTCGCTAGCACCTTTGTTGAGTTGGATAAAATGGTTGCGTCCACTGTAAAACGTTCCGATACGCAGTTATCCGAAACAGAAATGCTTGCAAGCGCTTCAAATGAATTATCTTATTCTTTCAATAATGTCGCAGAACGTGCACAAACTACGTCAAGCGCAGCGCAGTCTGCGCAGGAAGAAACAGTGCAGACACTGAACGCAATGGCGAAAAATATTTCCAGTATTACACGGCTTTCCGAAGCACTACATCGAACTCAAAGTGAAGTGGGTGTAATGGAAGATTATAGTAATCAAGTGAGTGTTATCCTTGAGGTAATTGGAAGTATTTCCGAACAAACTAACCTGCTCGCCTTGAACGCCGCGATTGAGGCTGCACGAGCAGGTGAACAGGGGAGGGGCTTTGCGGTTGTCGCTGATGAAGTGCGTACGCTTGCTCAACGTACACAAATTTCAACGGATGAAATTCGCGAAGTTATTAATAACCTTCAGGCGGGTACGCATAAGGTTGTGAATGCAATGAAGGAAGGTTTGGAAATTTCCGACGATTGTGTGGGCACTGCAACAGATTCCAATGAGAACTTGAAGAGAGTTATTGGTCATGTTGAAGAAATTCTCAAAATGAATATTGATATTGCCAGCTCGGTTGAAGAGCAATCCGTAACAACTCACAGTATTGCAGACAGCTGCGCAAAAATTGCCGAGAATTCGCGAGACAATCTTGAGGATGCTGAAGCCACCCAGAATCAGAATGCAGCAATGAGCCAATTGTTAAAGCAAATGCAAATTCTGGTTGAACGTTTTAAGGTCTGAAAGTTTACATCAGTGAACCGCATCAGTTAAACGTACAAGCTCAACACTCACTCGCGATTGTCTTCCGCTATCATCAACGACGCTCAGTTGAAATCTGCCGGGCTTGGCCAGCCAAAAAAATGGCTTACCAGCGGCTGACTTGCCAATGAATTCGTTATCAACAAACCAATATAAAATTTCTACATCTGAATCCACTACTGCTGATAATTCAATTTCTTCTTTACCATTTTTATCTGTAATTACGTAGGTAATACTGCTTTGCGGTGAAATAATTTGTGGCCGACTACCTAAATCAGCACGTTTTGAAATTTCACAACTTGCATCATAGGGAGGCACCTGTTTAAGCGAGAGCCCCGCTTGTCGAAAAATTGTTTGTAAATCTGAGGGCCAAAATTCATAAACACGATATTCAATATCACCCTCAAGTTTACAAGCACGCCGCCCGGTTTTTTTGTTGATGGGGATACGGCGGTAGATATCGGAAAGCTTGATGGGCGATACACCGGGAATAAACCACGCGGATTCTTTGCGAGGGCAATATTTATTTGGTAAGTCCCCGGTTTCTCGGCACATATCAACTTTTCTCAAATTCATTGCTTCTAGATCAAAAATATCTTCCAGTTTCCAAGCGTCATCGGGTAACAATTTGCTAAAACTTTCAAACAGGAGTGGGCCAGCAGCCGAGCGGCCGATAAAAGCAGGGTTGCCTTCACTGTTAAAATTACCTATCCACACGGCGAGCACATAGGGGCCAGAAATGCCCACTGACCACGCGTCTCTGAATGCCCAGGAAGTTCCTGTTTTCCAGGCAATATCGTTTGAGTTATTGAGCGATTTTTGACTAAACTCGTTAGGAGCTTCAATATCGCGCAGGATATCCAGAGTTAAAAAAGCGGCTTCCCTTGAATAAAGGCTTTGCGGTTCGACCCTTGGGCTATTGTTTTCAAAATATTGTAGTTCTCGTAGCCATCCACCATTTGCCAAGCTGGCGTAGAGTTTACTAAGTTCTACCATTGTTAATTCTGCCCCCCCGAGTGTGAGAGCAAGCCCATAGTGGGAGGGCTCTTTGAGTTCGCTAACGCCAGCTTGTTTCAGGAAATCATAAAAATGATTTTTTTTCAGCTTTCCCTGTAATTCAACTGCTGGAACGTTTCTGCTAAGACTGAGAGCATCCCTCGCTAAAAGTGGACCGAGAAATTTCTTATCAAAGTTTTCTGGAGTGAAACTGGAAAATCGCCTGGGTGCATCACGCATCAAACTCATTGGATGAATTAGACCTTCATCGAAGGCCAAAGAATAAATAAAGGGCTTTAAGGTAGAACCTGGAGATCGTTTGGCTAATGTGCCATTCACTTGGCCAGCAATATTGTCGTTAAAAAAATCAGACGAACCAATCATTGCCTCAACTTTCATTGACTGATAGTTAAGTAATAGCATTGCCGCGTTTTTTATATCGCTGTCTTTCTTTTTGATCAGGTAATTATCCAGAATAGATTTGAGTAGCTTTTGCTTTCCCAGGTCGAGCGTAGTGATATGGATGTGATCCTGAAAAGAGTCCAGAACATCGGTCTGAAAAAGGCCACCCTGACTCTGTAAGTAATTTACCCAGTGAGGTGCTTCAAAGGGTAACTCTTCAATCTTTCTCACTGATAAAGGCATTGCTAAAAGCGCATCTAACTGTTTGCTTTCCGGGTGGTAGGATTGCCAACGTTGAAAGAGTACTTTGCGTGCAATACTGAGTTTTTCAAAACCAGCTCGAGTGGCAGGGTCTCGTTGATTAGGGTTTTGAGGAATAACCGCAAGCGTCAAGGCTTCAAGTGTGCTCAGTTCACGGGCGGACTTATTGAAATAAATTAGGCTCGCGGCCCCAATACCTTCAATATTTCGGCCGTAGGGAGCTAGATTGAGATAGGCTTCAAGAATCTCATCGCGAGAATAATGACGAGCAAGCTGAATAGCTCGGAATATTTGTTGAATTTTCCCGGATGCAGTGCTGGAGTCAATTCTCCAGCGTAAGCGTGCAACTTGCATTGTAATTGTTGAGGCACCAATGCGTCGGGATCGAACAACATAGGTTTGCCAAAATGCGCGAAATAGGGCAGAAAAATCTACGCCGGGGTGAGAATAGTAATTCTGATCTTCGTAAAGTATCGTGGCTTGAAGTAAATTAGGATTAATGTCAGCTATTTGCGTATGAATACGATAACGATCGTCATTAGCAAGGCTGATGCGCAGCAATCGCCCGTGCTTATCGAACCAGGCGTGCGACCAACTTTGGTAGTGCTGAAGTTCAGGTTTGGGACACAAGCACCATGATATTGTTGCGATAACAAGAAAGCAAAGCGTCGCAATAGCGACGCTTTTAAAAAAACGCCTGTAAAGAAAGCTCATTACCGAGAAGGCGTTACCGTAAACCAGGAAGCCGTACTCGTAGCAAACATGTTGCGGTTGTACATGGATTCAGCGTGAGTCGGCGGTACCAGGAATTTTCCTGAAGCAGTTAACTTAACGCGATAAGTCAATTCGCGAACGTTGGAATCAAAGCTACCGTAAAACACAACGCGATCTTCGCGAACATCAATATAATCGGCACTCCAATAGTTATTGTCACGATTCACGCTCTCACGCACTACTTCAAAACCACCGGG
>JBNKVX010000017.1:0-52088 GCA_050299435.1 Cellvibrionaceae bacterium
GTGTGCCGATGGTCCTGCGAGTTTCAACGCGGAATTGAGTTCCAGGAAGGGGCGGGTGGTGTCTTGCGATCCCGTTTACCAATTTAGTGCAGGTGAAATTGCCCAACGGATACAGGAAGTGTATCCCACTGTTCTTGCAGAACTTGCACAAAATAGCGAGAGTTACCATTGGGAAGATTTCAAATCGCCAGATGATCTCGGCAAATCTCGCATGGCGACAATGAATACCTTTCTCGAAGATTACGACCAAGGTGTCACTGAGGGACGCTACATTGGTGCTGCCTTACCTTTCCTGCCTTTTGAATCCAATCAGTTTGAGTTGGCTTTGTGTTCTCATTACCTTTTTCTGTATTCAGAACATTTGGATGAAAATGCGCATTTACGCGCTGTGAATGAACTTTGTCGGGTGGCAGAAGAAGTACGCATTTATCCCACTGTTGATCTTAACGGCCAAACGTCAGCGCATTTGGAGCCGGTGATGGGGGCAATGCAGAACTACGGAATAGCCTGTCATCTGGAATCGGTGACCTACCGCTTCCAAAAAAATGCATCGAGCATGCTGGTTTTACGCAAAACCCCCTGAAAAAAATCACGGACCATAGGTGATCTGACTCTCAGTTAAGTGTAAGTGCTCACTAATACTGTGAACCAGTAAACAGGGTTGAGCTAGATTAACGAACGCTTGTTTAAAGCTGTGCTAAACCTGTTAATAACTCGAGCAAAACGGAGCATAGAGCATTGCAAGTTGGCGCGCCTTTCTGTATAACATCTGTCCCCCTTTATAAACGTAAAAATAATGAAGTAACGAGGGTATCACCATGAAAGCTGATGTATTAACTTTGGCCGTAGTGATCTTCGTGGTTGGGATCCTGGTGAGTAGTTTTGGTCTGACAGAAGTTTTTGAGGCCGAAAAAGATACACCGCCGGCGGCACTTCAGCAGGGAGTAGCGAACAAATAAAGATAATTTGGATGTAAACATTTAGTTAAGTAAATAAAGATCATAAGTATTAGAAGATTAAAAACACAGAATTCGAGGCGAGGGAACGCCTCAACCTCAAGGTGCTCTTAACCCAACTCTCAGTTTAAAAGTTCAGCACAACAACACTCTTGTTTCGGTCACAATGATGTCTAGCGGCCTATCCCAAGTATCAGTCGGCAATACGTTTACCTCCTGAAAATCGTAGGCTAAGCCGATAAATAGCGGGCGACTTGTTTTAGCGTAAAGCGGCTGCATTAGTCGATCGTAATATCCGCCACCCATGCCGAGTCGATTTCCCTGATTATCAAAAGCGACCAGGGGTATGCAAATTGCGTTGAGTTTTTCTGAAACGATTGAATTGGTGAGCGGCTCAGAAATGTTGTAGTGATTCTGCTTTAATTTACATGCGAAAGAGTTGTGACGAAATTCAAGCAAATTATTTTTATTCACTTCCGGTAAATACGTTTTTACACCTATTTTTCGCGCAAATTTGATAGCTTGGTCAGGATTTATTTCGCCATCATTGGCGAAATAAAAAGCAATGTGTCTTCCCTTTTCAAACAAGCCGGAAAGCTGAAGTTGTTTGGCAAGCGAAAGTGCCGAACGCGTACGTTTAAAATGAGACAAGCTGCGACGTTTTTGTCGCAATGTGTTGCGCAGGAAAGTCTTATTCATAATTAAAATGGATAAGGTGCCCGGAAATGCCGCTGCTAATCTGGCCTTGAACCGTGAAGTTCAAGGGGGAGGAAACTACCGTACATCAGGCTTTCCGTACTAGCGGACATGCACACAGCAAAGCGCGTCGCCTCCAGGTTTGGGATTATCGGCTCAAGGGATTAATTAACTGGCTAACATCCCAGGCATGTATTGAGTATAACACTCGAATCCCATGATGCTAGTCTTGACTTTTTTTAAGTGGCAAAAAGAAAATAAAAGTTTAATTTCAGGAAGATTGTAAGGCTTTGTCGATCTTCTTTTTAAGGCGAGTCAGTGTTTCCTTATCAAGACCAGTCATTGGAGTGCCGGTTTTTCCGCTGCCCTGGATTTGCTGTAATTCGTGACACAAATTCAGCGCTGCCATGACAGCGATTCTATCCAGGCCAATCACATTGCCAGCATTTCGAATTTCTCGCATACGATGATCAAGCTCTTCTGCCGCAGAGTGCAGCGCATCGCGCTCCTCTAATGGACAGGCGATTTGGTAATCCTTGTCCAGAATGTTGACCACAACAGTTTTGTTATCTGACAAGATCAGAACTCCTTAAGATTCCTGCTTTAATCCTTTTAAACGTGAAATCATCGCTTCCACGCGATTACGGGCAATTTCATTTTTTTCCATCAAACGCGTGCGCTCTTGCTGCCAGGTTTCCTCTCTCGCCTTCAAACGGGCGTTTTCCTTTTCCAGGGAGGTGCACTGGCTTATCAGCTCATCGAGTTTGCTTTCTAAATCAAGTAATAGCTTTCTGGACATGTTCTTATAATAGCGCGCTTCCAAGAATTCAGCCTTCTTACTATATTTGGGCTAGCCTTGGCGGTCAACGCATTGCAGGCGGCTTTGAGACGAATTACTACATTAGAGCTCAAAAGGCTGTGTAGCAAGCACTGTGATACGATTGTCGGGCAGAGAGGATAACAGAACATGAGCAGTGACCCCCGATTTTATTACTTTAACGATGCGCTATTAAATATGGGCGCAATCAGTTCTGCATCTGAGTTACAGGGATATTTCTGTGGCAAATTGAGTGGTATGAAGACAGCTCCGGAAAGCTTGCCTGGTAATTGGACAGACAGCATAAAAGCTTTTATGGATATGGAGTTTTTAGAGTTTTCTTCGGAACATGAGCGCTTGCTGGGCGAGCTATTTTTGGTCAGTAAGCAGCAATTAAATGATGCCGAATTCAGTTTTCGTCCCCTGCTGCCAGAAGAAGAATCTGGCATCGAGCGGAGGACTCAGGAGTTGGCAGCCTGGTGCCGCGGGTTTTTACACGGTTTGGGTTCTTCAGGCTTGCAGGCCCAGGATAAACTGAGTGCAGAATCCGCTGAGGCCCTGCGTGATCTAGCAAAAATATCGCAGGTATCGCTGGATGAAGTGATCGATGGGAATATGGATAGGGAAGTGAGAGAAGATCTTGAAGCAGATTGGGAAAGCCTGGTCGAATACGTCAAGATCGCTGTTTTAACGATTAATCAAGAATGCGGAGAGAATGTTACACGTGTCCATTAGCAAACAAGAATTTGCTCGACGCCGTCAAACCCTTATGGGAATGATGGAGCCCAATAGCATTGCCATATTACCGACTGCAGAAGAAAAATTGCGAAGTCGGGACACCTATTACAGCTATCGACCAGGCAGTGATTTTTACTATCTCACAGGCTTCGAAGAGCCAGAAGCTGTGGTGATTTTAGTGCCCGAACGAGAGCACGGAGAATTCATTTTGTTTTGCCGTGAGCGCGATAGGGAAAAAGAAATATGGGACGGACATCGAGCTGGCCCGGAGGGGGCGTGCGCGGATTTCGGGGCTGATGATGCTTTTCCAATTTCTGATATGGATGAGATTCTGCCCGGGCTTCTGGAGGGGCGTGAACGTGTTTATTACGCAATGGGGCGGGATACAGAGTTTGATCGCAAAGTGATGAAATGGGTCAATAGCATTCGCGCCAAAGTGCGTTCTGGTGCTACGCCTCCCGGTGAGTTTTTGGATTTGGATCATTTTCTTCACGACATGCGCCTGTACAAAAGCGCTGCTGAACTTCGTGTAATGGAACGCGCTGCTGAAATTTCCGCCGCTGCTCATGTAGAGGCCATGCGAGCCTGCAAGCCCGGTAAAGGCGAATATGAGCTTGAGGCCTTAATTGCCTATCACTGTGCCAGCCAAAGTGCACGTCATCAGGCCTATAACCCCATAGTGGGTGGCGGGGTAAATGCCTGTATTCTGCATTACATTGAAAATAACAATAAATTAAAAGACGGAGATCTGGTGCTGATTGATGCAGGCTGTGAATACCAATACTACGCTTCTGATATTACGCGCACTTTTCCGGTTAATGGCAAATTTACTGACGAGCAGCGGGCAATTTACGACATTGTATTGGCAGCTCAAGCTGCGGCCATCGCTGAAGTTAGACCCGGTAACAACTGGAATGTCCCTCACGACATGAGTGTAAAGGTGATTACCCAGGGTTTACTTGATCTCGGTTTGTTGAATGGAGATCTGGATACTCTAATTGAAGAACATGCTTATCGTGATTTTTATATGCACCGAATTGGGCACTGGCTCGGCATGGATGTGCATGATGTTGGTGATTACAAGGTTGGGGGCGAGTGGCGAGTGTTGGAGCCGGGTATGGTGATGACTGTCGAGCCCGGAATTTACATCGCGCCGGACAACGAAAATGTCGATAAAAAATGGCGCGGAATAGGTATTCGGATAGAAGATGACGTAGTGGTAACCAAAGACGGAAATAAGATTTTAACGTCGGCAGCACCTAGATTACCGGACGAAATAGAACAAATTATGGCCAGCTAATGGAAGCCTTTGACATTACGATTGTGGGCGGCGGCATGGTAGGTTTAACCATGGCTCAGCTCGTTGCAAGCGAATTACCTGAGGCAAGACTTTGTTTGATAGAACAACACAGCCTTGGTCAAGTTAGTGAGGATTATCGGGAAAGCTTTGATGCGCGTAACACTGCGCTTTCACGTGGTAGTGTTGCCTTGCTTCATGCGATGGGCTTGTGGCAAGACATTCGCGAACGTGCAACCGCCATCTTGAGTGTACATGTGTCAGACAGAGGGCATTTCGGCCAAAGTCAGTATGTTGAAAATCCCAGTAGCGAGTTGGGTTATGTAGTCGAAAATGCTTGGCTAGGTCGTTGTTTAATGAATACCATCGATCGGCATCCTAACTTGCATATTATTGCGCCCTGCAAAGTTGAAAAACTTGAAGTTTTAAAGAATGGGGTAAACCTGTCGCTTTCCAATCAAAAATCGATATTTACTGATCTCCTGGTCGTCGCTGATGGCATTAATTCGAGCATGAGAAATATGTTGGGGATACACACCACAAGCAAGGATTATCACCAGCATGCCGTTGTAGCGAATCTTGAATGTGAGTTGCCCCACGGTGGACAGGCTTTTGAACGCTTTACCGGGGAGGGGCCGATTGCACTTCTGCCTTTAGGTTACTCTGAAGAAGCGAGAAAGTGTGGCCTAATCTTCACACGTCCGGCAGGTAAGCTTGATGAAACACTGAAATTGAGCGACGAAGAATTTCTCGAAAAAATCCAATCGGTATTTGGTTATCGTCTCGGTAAATTTACTAAGGTTGGTGCACGCTCTAGTTATCCTCTACAGTTAAGTTTTGCGAAAGAGCAGGTGAGGTCATCGATTGTGCTTGTTGGTAATGCAGCACATTTTCTTCACCCGGTAGCTGGACAAGGTTTCAATCTTGCCTTGAGAGATGTCACGCAGCTTCTGGAAGTGATGGTTGATCAGCAAGGTCGAATAGTGCGGGGTGAAGCTTCGCGCTACGGTGAATTACAAGCCCTATTGCGATACATGGAAAAGCAGGATCGCGATCAAAGCTTAACAACTCTTGTGAGTGATGGTTTTAATACGCTATTCGCAAACAATAATAAATTTAAACAGATGGCAAGGAATGTGGGCTTGTTGGCGCTTGAACTGAATGATGGATTAAAGCGTGAAATATTTCATCGCATGATGGGTGAAAATACTCGGCAAGCCAGACTGCGACTTTTTAACAATTCGACACACTTATTCCACTCAAATTAGTAAATTAATAAGCTCAAAAAAGGAGACCATGTAATGGTTAAATTAATTTCAAAAATTATCTCTGTTTCGACCCTGGTGACATTGCTTGCAATATCAGGTTCTACTCAAGCGGCTTCACTAGGATCCTGTTTGGTTGATTCGCTGGATGGAAAAGAGCGTAAGCAACTGGTGAGGTGGATTTATTTTGCCATTGCGGCGCATCCTGATATGTCAAGCTACTCCAAAATCACTGAAGAAGATCGCTTAAATACCGATAAATATGTAGGTAAATTAGTTTCGCGCCTATTGATCGAAGATTGTGCAGAGGTGCTAAAAGAAGCGCAAAAAGCAGATCCGCTTGCCCTACAAAAAGCTTTTGAAATGGTAGGTAAGGTGGCAATGCAAGATACGATGACTGATCCCAGTGTGCTTGCTTCAATCAGCAATTATGCTAAATACACGGATTTGGAAAAAATCGAAGCGATTTTACAAGCTGAGTAAAAGGGAAAATTTGAAAGCGCAATAACCAACGTATTTATGGAGTTGTTTGTTGCTCAACAGGAAACGCTGGCCATAGAGCTTGGGTTTCCTGAGTTTCCATAAATTGAGGTAATGGCCAGGTGTCTAACAGTGTTGAATTTGACATTCTTATCGTGGGCGGAGGTATGGTGGGTAGTACGCTGGCCTGTCTGCTGGCCGAAAACGAACACTGTCAAGGATTAAAAATTGCTTTGGTTGAAGCAAAGGATTTTAGTGTTCGCGACTTCGAGAGGGGTTTTGATCCCCGTGTTGTTGCCTTATCAAATTCATCGGTAGAAATTTTAAAGCAAGCGGGTGCCTGGTCACATATTGCATCTTCCCGTATTAGTTCTTACAAAGATATGGTTGTATGGGACGGTGAAGGTACTGCGAACATCAGCTTCAGTTGTCATGATATTCGTACATTGCAATTGGGATACATTGTTGAAAACTCCAAGCTCTTGTCTGCTTTGCACACACAGCTTCAATCAAATAAACGAATTCAAATTTTTGAATCTGCGCTTGTCTCAGAAATTTCAGGTAGTGAATCAGGTAAACGCTGCATTATCCTAAATACACCAAACAACAATATTCAACTTAAAACCGGTTTGTTAATTGCTGCTGATGGCGCCAATTCAAGCATTCGGAACCTACTTAAATTTCCAGTGCGCGAGTGGGATTACGGCCATCAAGCCGTCGTCACTACGGTAAAAACTGAATATCCTCATCAAGAAACCGCGTGGCAGCGATTTACAGCACAAGGGCCCATTGCCTTGCTCCCTCTGCGTGACGATTCTCACGCCGAAGTCGGGCAGCATTTTTCTTCCCTTGTATGGTCGGCAGAAGAGGAATTGGCGACTAAACTTTCTACTATGGATGACAATGATTTTTGTAAAAATTTAAGCCGGGCATTCGAAAACAAATTGGGACAGGTTTTGAAAGTGGATAAGCGTTATTGTTTGCCTTTAAAGCAGCGCCATGCAGAGACCTACATTCAGGACGGTGTGGCACTCGTGGGTGATGCTGCGCATACGATTCACCCTTTGGCTGGGCAAGGCGTCAATCTCGGTTTGTATGATGTACAAATTCTCGCCGAGGAAATTGCACGCAGCCAGCAAAGAGCGTTCAGTGTGAGCGATTTTTCTGTACTGCAAAGATATGAACGTCGCAGACAAGGACATAATTTATTGGCGATGGCGACAATGGAGGGATTTAAACGTTTATTCTCCTCTGAGTTACCGCTAGTTAATATTTTGCGCAATGCCGGAATGCGTTTTTTTGACAAACAAACCTGGCTAAAAAATAAATTGATTCAGATCGCCAGCGGCTAACTTGAAATGAGTGAAGTACTTGCACACCGGAAAGATTGGCTCATTTGTCATGCCTGTGGCGAGTTTCAAACCATTGTCGCCATTTCACCGGATCACGCCCTGGTATGCTACAACTGCGATACGGTTTTACATTCTGGTCACGGGCAGTGGATGAATTCTGCGAGTGCCATTGTTGCTGCTGCTCTTGTCCTGTTTTTTGTTAGCAATTATTTTCCTTTTTTAACATTGGAAGTGGGAAATCAGGTACAAACTGCAACGATTCTTGACGGTGTTGTAGCGCTAATGGATCGTCAACAATGGGCTTTAGCAGCCTTGGTTTTTACCACCATTTTTCTATTTCCTTTGTTTGAAATCACCGCCTATCTTTATTTGCTTGTGCCTTACTCCGTAAATAAAAAATTGCCTGGCCAACACCATGTGCTCCGATGGATGACCTTGGCGCAAAATTGGAGCATGCTGGAAATATTTATGTTAAGTGTGGTTGTGACTTCGGTTAAATTAACCGATATGGCAGAACTACGTTTGGAAGTTGGGGCTTACGCTTTTTTTGTTTTGGTCGCCATGTTAATGCTCGCTTACAACAAATTGGATAGACGAAAGTTATGGGCGTGGATGAATACCAATAATTATTTTCATACAATTGAAAATGAATACGCCTATGACTGCCGTGTGTGTCATGCATTAGTGGGCGAATCTATTATTGAACAAGAGAGTCAATGTCCGCGATGTGAAACGGAATTACACAAAAGGATACCGCAAAGCATGCAAAAAACCTTTGCGCTTTTGTTTGCGGCAACGATCTTATACATACCAGCAAATATATTACCTATGATGACCTATACCTCGTTGGGCGTCACCGAATCAGACACCATTTTTTCCGGAGTTGTGGAACTGATAGCAGCGGATTTGTGGTGGGTTGCTACAATAGTTTTTATTGCCAGTATTATTGTGCCTATTACGAAATTGGTAATCATGTACTACCTATTGTGGGCGGTTCAGGCGAAAATAACGCGCGGCACACGGCATCGGGCGGCACTCTATCGATTGACTGAGATTATAGGTCGTTGGTCAATGGTAGATGTGTTTGTCGTCACTCTATTAGTTGCACTTGTTCAATTTGGCTTCATTTATACCGTTGAACCCGGCGGCGCAATTTTGGCGTTTGGTGCAGTTGTTGTACTGACTATGATCGCAGCTGAAACTTTCGATCCCCGTTTGTTGTGGGATGCAAAAGACGAAGAGGAGGCAAAAATTGTTGCTGACGCAATTAAAAGCCAAACTGAAGGTTCTTGAACTTACGCTTGTTTGACAAAGGCGCAAGAACGGAAAAAAGGCAAATTCAATGAGAATGATTAATCGCGCATTAGTTCAAAAAGTTGGCGGAATCTCGCCGGTTTGGATTGTGCCCATTGTTGCCTTGATTATTGCTTTGTGGCTGGCAGTGCAGGCGCGTTTGGAGCATGGTGCAAACATCGTCATAGAATTTGAAAGTGCGATGGATATTAAACCCGGGCAAACTCAAATACGTTTGAACGATGTTAAGGTTGGTACAGTTAAAGATATTAAATTAACCAGTGACCTTAAATCGGTACGTGTGATCGCTGAAATAGATCGTGAAGTGTCCAGTCATCTTTCTGTGAATACTCGATTTTGGGTTGTGACACCGAGAATTAGTGCTGCGGGAGTGAGCAATCTGGACACACTGATTTCCGGTGTATACATCGTAATGGATCCCGGTGAAGCAGGAAGTTACGAAACCCGGTTTAAAGGCCTAAGTGAGCCTCCTCTTTATGAATCTGACGAACCGGGCACTTCCTATATTTTGCAGGCTGAAGAATTGGGTTCGATTGATATTGCATCGCCAATTTATTATCGCCAAATTCGAGTGGGCGAAGTAACGGGATATAAACTTTCCAAAAGCCGTGAACAGGTAGATATCAACATTTTTGTGCGAGCACCTTACGACGAACTTGTTCAAACCCGTAGTCGATTTTGGAATGTAAGTGGTTTTGGTTTTTCTATTGATGCGGAAGGAATGAAAGCGCACATGGCTTCTCTGACTTCTCTTATTAGTGGAGGCATCGCGTTTGATAACGCTGCCGGTTTTGAAAATGCGACGGTCGCTCAGTCAGGTGCGAGTTTTTATCTTTATGCGGACCGCGAATCTGTATTAGAAGGCCGTTTTGATATCAAGTATTACTATCGTTTGCAGTTTTCAGGATCAGTTCGCGGCCTAACCATTGGTGCACCCGTTGAGTTTCGAGGTATACGCGTTGGCGAGGTTGTAGATGTTGAGTTGGTTTCTGCAGACAATGTAGATCAGGTTTTACAGGTATATATTGCTTTGGAACCGCAGCGGCTCGAACCACATGAAAATCCAAGCCGTGAATTAGTGGATGCGCGAATTGAGGATTTGGTTAACCAGGGTTTGCGTGCACAAATGCGTACGTCGAGTATTTTGACCAGCTCTAAATTTATTGATCTGGTTTTTGTCGACAAGAAAAATCAAACATCACAAGGACAGTTTGTGCGTGAAGACAACTATTCCGTGATTCCTACTGTGAGTGATCCCAGCGATGCTTTGGCTAAGCAGGCATCTGAGGTGCTCGACAAAGTCAGCAAAATTCCCTTCGATGAAATTGGTAAAAATTTGTCTGCGAGTCTTGCCAGTTTAAACAGTATTTTATCGACCTTTGAACAGCAAAATACCGCAGGGAAAATGGATGAGGCTGTTGGAAATCTTGATAAGACTTTGGTCAGCGCTAGTCAAGCTTTAAATCAATTGAATCAAACAATGGAAAGTTTAGATCATGCTATTTCCCCGGACTCTGAGATGAAATACGAATTGACAGAAATGCTTAAAGCGGTGGCTGATGCAGCTGACTCCATTCAACTTTTTGTTGACGAACTAAATCGTCATCCCAATGCGCTTATTAGTGGCACGAAAAAAGATGAGTAATGCGATGAAAATTCTACGAGTCATTATATTGTTGGGAATTGGCGTGATACTTGTTTCATGTGCATCCAGCGGGCCCAAAACCCAGTATTACACTTTGTTTGCCAACACCGAAATTTCCGTCCATGAAATCGAGAATAAAACGCTAAGTCTTGGTGTGGGACCAGTGGTCTTGCCTGAATATTTAGAACATCCCGGTATTGTGAGTAAGACACAAAGTAATCGAGTTACGGTGTCGGGCTACAATGCGTGGGCGGGTGACTTAAAAGAAAACCTTAGTCGAGTGATTGCAATAAATTTGTCTCACGCCCTTGTGCTGGATCACGTTTGGGCTTTCCCTTGGGATGGACGAATTAAACCGGATTATCAAGTGAAGCTGGAATTTGAAGAATTTTCTGGTATTCGTGGCGGTGCAGCCCAGGTTAACCTTCGTTGGTCCGTTCACAGCAGAAAGGGTCACAAGCGCTTATTCTATGGGCGTGAGACCATTAAGGTGCAGGCGACATCAAACTCCTACAATGACTATGTTGCTGCTTTAAATAAGGGGCTCGACCAACTTTCTGAAAAAATAGCAGAAGCTATCAGTCTTAATCTCAATCCTCAGTAGTCGGTTTAAGCTGGTACCGCAGCCACGAGCTGAGTGTGTTGTTGCCAAAAAGAAACGCTTCGACGCCTTCCTGATTTTTCCAGTAGTCTTCACCGTTTCTGAAAAGAAATTCACGCGTCAACATCCGTTTTTTTGGGTCGATTTCTTTAATAATTTTCGCTGGATTGCCGCCGACTATCGTGTTGCGTGGAACATCTTCTACAACAACAGATCCGGCAGCAACAATTGAATTTTTACCAATTGTAATTCCTTTGCCAACAATGGCTCGCAATCCAATCCACACATTATCTTCGAAGATAACTGGTGCGGAACAGCGAAAGGGGCGTGTGCGATTATAAACACCGTGCCAGTCACTGTCAGAAATGATAACTTCTGCGGCTAACATGCAGCCATTGCCAATGAGGATTTTTTCTGCCGAGCTTATGTTGACTCCCGGTGCAAATAAACAATAGTCACCGATATCAATGCGCCCTTGTTGTTGCTTGCTGGACCAGGTTGTGAAAGAAACCGGCTTATTCCTGTCACTGACAATATGGAGGTAATTGCCCGCTTTAATATTTCGACCAAAGAGCTGCAAACTGTTTGGACTTGCTATCACAGGAGCTTTACCTAAATGGTCGAACTGTGGTCGAATCTTATGTTCAACATAAAGTTCACTTATCCATTTGATTAATCGTAAATAAAAGTAAGGTCGGTGTTCTCTTCTCATAGGCTAGCTATTTTACGTTAAACTGCGCACATGCAAATCGATCTTAAAAAGTTTTTTGATGTAAATCCAGTAAAGGGTTTTCTGGCACATGACGAAGGCATGGTGCTCTATAAATATGCTTTGTCGCTTAGCCATCTCGGTGTTTGTCTTGAGATAGGCAGTTACTGTGGTAAATCAGCTATTTATTTGGGTGAAGCATGTAAGGCAACTCAAAACTTGCTATTTGCTGTTGATCATCATCGCGGGTCAGAAGAACATCAACCGGGTGAGACTTATCACGATCTTGAGCTAATGGATCGGCAAAGTGGGCAGTTTAATAGCTTCCCGGAATTCCAACGAAATATTGAGCTAGCGAAACTGAATGACACTGTCATTCCTATAGTGGCTTCCTCTCAACTTGTTGTGGCGAGCTGGAACATGCCTCTTGCTCTCGTTTTTGTAGACGGTGGTCACAGCGAAGAACAGGCAATGCATGACTGTTTGCAGTGGGCTCGGCATGTAGTTGCAGACGGATACATGCTCATTCACGATATTTATCAAAGCGAAGCCGAAGGTGGGCAGGCTCCAAGATTAGCGATGAATGCTCTTCTGCAAAGCAATCAATGGGATTATCTTGAAAAAATTAATTCGCTGGTAGTGTTACGAAAACGCTGTGCAACTTAATAAATTTGTGATTGTTCCGTGAAAAGTGTTGCGCCTGGGCTTTTTTGAGTGAGCGCATCAACAGCAAGGATAAAAGCTGCGGCGGTCCAAGAGGTTTTTTCCCTTGGCCAGATGTTTTGATCGCGAAAATTATAGCCAGTCCAAAAGCCGCCATCGTCATCTTGCCAATGAAGTAAGGAGAGCAGTATCGAAGCCGCTTCTTTTCTCCTGTTAGCTGCGAGTAGGGCAACACAAAGTTCACAGCTTTCGGCAACAGTCATCCAGGGCTCCTCACTGACACAGCGACAGCCAATATTCGGTTCAACGAAAATAGGCCAGCGTTCTTGAATCCGCAAGCGAGCTTCATCTGGGTTGTAAATACCGGCAAGAATGGGATAAAACCAATCCATCGAGTAACGTTGTTTACTTTCCCAGGTTCTATCAAAGCGCCAGGGTTTGTTTTTCAGTGCTTCGTAGAGTGCTAAATAGGAAGTTCGCCATTTTGTGGAGCTAATGTTTAGAGAGTCTGCAATATTTATTGCACACTCAAGGCTGCGCAAAATCGATGAACAGGCGGTAACAAGCGCATCTTTGGCTATGTTTGAAGAAATTGGTAGTGCCCATTGAATTTCGCCTTCAGTGCTTTGTTGCGCGAGTACAAAACCCATGGCTTTTTCAATCATTGGATAGAAATACTTAAGCGTTTCTTTATCCTTGCTGCACAAATAATGGAACCAAAGACCTGTGGCAGGATAAGCAACGAAATTGGTTTCAATACGATTGTCCATCTGAGCGCCGGAGTCGGATAAGAAATAGTTGGCAAACCAGCTGCCATCGGCATTTTGGTTTTCACTAAGCCAATTCAGAGCACTAAAACTCGCCTCCAAATTTCCGCAAATTGAAAGCGCTATGGCAGCTTCGGTATGATCCCAGGGGTCAAGTTTTCCAGTCTTAAACCAGGGGATGGCGCCGCTAGGGAGTTGACAAGATTCAATATAGGCGCAAGCTTTATGCGTAGCTTTTGATAAGGCCGAAAGCTTATTGTTATCAATGACCTTGCTCACGATACTCGGGTTTCCTGGTAAGCTTGAAGTGATTGCAGAATACCTGTCTTTGAGACAAATTGAAAATGTAAGGTTGATTTTAAATTGAGGCAGCCTTTTGAAAGTACATCACTACACTCTTACCCATTAGTGGGTTGAGTAGACCTTCAACAGTTTGAGTGAGCCAGGGTTTCTTCATTAAATCCCACACCAATAGTTTGTGGTAAAGTGAAACCAAAACAGTTTCTTTTTTTCGTTTCCAGAATAAACACTTTAGCCACCAGTAGGGGGTGTGTAAGGCATGTGCCCAGTGCATCCGGGTTAAATGAAACCCTAGAGATTGAATCTCACTTTGCAATTCGCCGCGATTAAAAATCCTAAGATGCCCACCTTCAATTTGGTGATATTCCTCGCTCAAATACCAACAAATTCGTTCGGGCCAAGCACGCGGAACACTTACACAAAGTTTACCGCCGGGTTTTAAGAGGCGTGTAATTTCGTTGAGCATTTTCGAGTAATGATCAATGTGTTCCAAAACTTCAGAACAGATGATGTGATCAAATGTTTCATCTTCGAAAGGTAATGTTAAGCCATTGCTTTGAACCAATGTGCAGCGATCTGCTTTGCTTTGATGCCAAGTGTTGATTTTTTCTTTAGTGCTTAGTAAATCTTTAAAATTTAAGTCGACACCAACCAAGCTGCAATCCTCCGAACGTTCTAACAATCCGCAAAGATGACGCCCTTCTCCGCAACCGAGATCTAAAATGAGATGTCCTCTTTTTATATCAAGTAGCGAAGGTTTAAGCGTTAACATGTTCGTCGATGCAACTTAGATAAAAATCCGTGTACTGATTGGCAATTGTTTGCCATTTAAAATTATTGCTCACACGTTCTAACGCTTTTTTTGACAGTTGCAATTGAAGCGCCGTGTCGTTAACTAATTTTATGATTTCTTCGCCTAAAGCCGAACTGTTTCCAGATTCAAATAGGTGTCCAGCGTCACCAACGACTTCGGGCAAAGCGCCACCATCCGAGCTTATAAGGGGTAAGCCGCAAGCCATGGCTTCCAAAGCAGGAATGCCAAAGCCTTCGTACAAGGAAGGGCAAATACCGATAGCAGCGGTAGCATATTCTTGCACAATTTCTTCTGTTGAAAGGCCAGATTTAAAAACGATTTTGTCTTTTTGATGTGACTTTAATTTTTGAAATTTCCGGTAAGCTTGGCTGTGCTTTTTGAGCTTGCCAATAATAACAAGTTCCAGTTCTTGATCGCGCGCGCTTGCGTAATCGAAAGCTTCGATGAGTATATGCAAACCCTTGATGGCCTGGTCTGATGAAGCAGTGCTTACCAAACGTTTAGAAAATTTTGAGATCAAAAGAGGGCGGAATATTGTGGTATCGATTCCATTTGGTATTACCGTGACTTGTTTATCATCTAATTGAAAGTGAGTAATGATATCTTTTTTAGATTGAACTGATACTGTGTGAACGCTAGTTAATTTCCTTGACACTTTTTCTTGCATGCGAATGAAGTTGTACCAACGTCTTATCAATACACGGTGAAACCAATCTTTAGCTGTTTTTAATGCGAATTCCCGATCTCTGTGAATGGGGTGATGAATGGTTGCCACAACCTTGCATCCTGCTTGCTGTAATTTTATCAGGCCACTGCCAAGACATTGATTGTCGTGGAGTACATCAAAAGTTTTAAGTTCCTCTAAATGATATTTAAACAATCTTTCACTGAATAAACGTGGTTCCGCAAAACTTCCGCTCAGTTTCGAAAACCACTCCTGACGATCGAAATGCGAAAACAAGTTTTTGAGCCGCAGTGAGCGCAGGGGCTTGGCTTTTGCGTAGAGATCCATGCAAGGAATTTTGACCAGGCTCACCCTGGGACAAAGTTCAGGGTAAGGAGGGCCTGAGAACACTGTGACCTGATGCCCCATCTCACTTAAAGCTTTGCTGAGATAATAGAGATACACACCCTGACCGCCAACATGTGGATGACTGCGATAGCCGAGCAAGGCGATTTTAAGTGAGAGTGGGTGGGTGAGCGCTTTATTCAATGAGCTGTTTTTCTACATTTGTGCGATAAAATCTTTCAGATTGAAAGTGAGCCGCAATTGTTTAATTTTATTTCCCTTTGAATCGAGTATCAGCAATGTCGGGAAGCCTGAAACGCTGTATTGTTGCATAAATTCAGTTGTTCCTTCAGCTTCATATTCAAGACGAGTAAAAATATATTTTTCAGATAAAGCAGATTTGAAAGCAGCTTGGCTAAAAATTTCCCTATCAAGACGGCGACAGGTTGGACACCAGATCGCTGAGATATCGACAAAGATAAGTTTATTTTCTGCGTGTGCTTTTACGAAAGCCGCCTCTAATGTGGTGGTTGGCAGGCCAGTTTCCGCCAAGGCTTTTTTGCCAAGATGTGTTTGCCAGGCAAGGTGAATAAAGTAAATGGATATGGCAACAATAGCAAACAGCAGCCAACGTACCCATTCCTTTTTTAAATAGCTTCTAATATGCGTGAGTTGATTCGCTTGATTCATGATTTTCTTCCTCTGTTTCCCTTCTTCGCCGTTTAATCGTGGCACACTTGCCGCTATAATCCGCCTTTATCTCGCTACAAGAGTTCGCTATGTCCGCAAGAAAGGCTAGCATTAGTCGCAATACCCTGGAAACCCAAATTTCTGTTGAACTTAATCTCGACGGAACGGGTGAAACCACCTTTGAAACCGGTGTGCCCTTTTTGGAGCACATGATGGATCAGATTGGTCGTCACGGCATGTTGGATCTTACAGTGCGCTGTAAGGGAGACACTCACATTGATGACCACCATACTGTGGAAGACATTGGCATATCGATCGGTCAGGCGATGGCTAAAGCGGTCGGTGACAAGCGAGGCATACGCCGTTATGGCCACGCCTATGTGCCCCTGGATGAAGCATTGTCGCGTGTTGTCATCGATTTTTCCGGACGACCCGGTTTGGTTATGAACGTGGAGTTTACGCAAAAGCGTGTCGGACAATTCGATACCGAACTCTTCTTCGAATTTTTTCAGGGTTTTGTGAATCACGCTCAGGTCACCTTGCACATAGACTGCATACGTGGACACAATGCACACCACCAAATTGAAACTGTCTTCAAGGCTTTTGGTCGCGCACTGCGTATGGCTGTAGAAGCTGACGGTCGAATGGGTGATGCGCTTCCTTCTACAAAGGGTGCGCTGTAAGCACTTCCTTTATGTCCAGACAACAGATTGCAGTAATCGATTACGGGATGGGCAACCTGCATTCTGCAGCGAGTGCTTTACGGCACGTCGCGCCAGATGCTGAGGTTGTAGTGACCGCGGACAAGCAGGTGATCGCGTCTGCCGATCGTGTGATTTTTCCAGGTGTCGGTGCTATTCGTGACTGCGTTGGAGAAATTCGTAGATTGGGCTTCGATCAATGCGTTGCCGAGGTGATGGATTCTGGAAAGCCCATGTTGGCCATTTGCATTGGCATGCAAGCACTTATGCAGCAGAGTGAAGAAAATGGGGGTGTGAAGTGTTTGGGACACTTTGCCGGTGCCGTTCGTTTTTTTTCTGACAATGCAGAATTTAACTTGGCCCACGATGAAAGCAGTCAATCCGGTGAACGTTTAAAAGTTCCGCATATGGGCTGGAATCAAGTTCAACAAACTGTTGATCATCCGCTTTGGCATAACATTGACAATGGAACGCGCTTTTATTTTGTTCACAGTTATTACGTCAAACCGGAAGATGAAAATATCATTTCTGGAACAGCACACTACGGCATAAATTTTTGTTCTGCGCTTGCCAGGAACTATGTGTTTGCTGTGCAATTTCACCCTGAAAAAAGCCACAATAGTGGTCTTCAACTCCTAAAAAACTTTATATCCTGGAACGGGAAATAAGGCGAAGTTAAATAGAGATTAAGCATGCTAGTTATTCCAGCGATAGATTTAAAAGACGGTAAATGTGTTCGACTTCGCCAGGGATTGATGGATGACTCAACCATTTTTTCCGATGATCCAGTTGCAATGGCGGCGCAATGGGTGGAGCAAGGAGCAAAGCGTTTACACTTGGTTGATCTCAATGGTGCATTTGCTGGTGAACCCGTTAATGGCGCAGTCGTCACTGAAATAGCAAAGGCGTGGCCAGAGCTAGCCATTCAAATTGGCGGTGGAATACGCAGCGTCGAAACAATTCAGTTTTATCTGGATGCAGGCGTCAGTTACGTGATAATCGGCACCAAAGCAGTAAAAGAACCTGAGTTTATTAAAACAATATGTCAGAAGTTTCCTGGTCATATCATTGTTGGGCTGGATGCAAAAAATGGATGGGTGGCCACTGATGGTTGGGCGGAAGTTTCAAAAATACAGGCCGTTGACCTGGCTCAAAAATTTGCTGATGACGGTGTTAGTGCCATTGTGTATACCGATATTGCACGCGACGGCATGATGCAGGGTGTAAATATTGAGGCAACGGTGAATTTGGCAAAAGAATCGGGCATGCCTGTTATTGCTTCAGGCGGCGTGACAAATATTGATGATATCAAAGCCCTGTACGAGTTTGCTGATCAGGGAATAGTGGGTGCGATAAGCGGGCGAGCTATCTATAAAGGAAGTCTGGATTTGGCGGACGCCCAGGCTTGGGTTGACAGTCAAAATCAAGGTATAGATTGATGGCACTTGCGAAAAGAATCATTCCTTGTCTGGATGTGGATCAGGGTCGTGTTGTTAAGGGCGTGAAATTTATCGATATTCGTGACGCTGGTGATCCGGTTGAAGTATCACGACGCTACAACGAACAGGGTGCAGATGAAATTACCTTCCTCGATATTACTGCCAGCCATGAAGATAGAGCGACCACGGTTCATACGGTAGAGAAAATTGCTGCCGAGGTTTTTATCCCGCTGACTGTAGGAGGAGGAATACGCACTCTGGAAGATATCAGAACAATGCTGAATGCTGGAGCAGATAAAGTCAGCATTAATTCTGCTGCAGTCAATAATCCAGAATTTGTCAAAGCGGCAGCAGATAAATTTGGAGCCCAATGCATTGTTGTTGCCATTGATGCAAAGCAGGTGGATTTTAGCGGAGGACTTCCTCGCTGGGAGATTTTCACTCACGGCGGGAGAAAACCGACCGGGCTTGATGCAGTCGCTTGGGCCAAAAGAATGACTGATTATGGCGCTGGCGAAATTCTGCTAACAAGTATGGACCGCGATGGAACCAAAAATGGATTTGATTTGGGTGTGACCCGTGCAATTTCAGACGCTGTGCCAGTTCCAGTTATTGCATCGGGAGGTGTAGGTGACCTACAGCACTTGGTCGATGGTGTTATTCAAGGTGGTGCAGACGCAGTGCTCGCAGCGAGTATTTTTCACTTTGGAGAATACTCAGTGCCCGAGGCGAAGAAATTTATGAGGGAAAGAGGCATTGAAGTCAGGCTTTAGGCCGACCTCAGAAGAGACAAGGACGGGGTGGTTGAGAAGCCACCCCGTCTAAATTCTTAGGCCGCAGCGCGTCCGTATTTTTCGAGCGTTTCTACCACCGAAGGTTCAGCGTGGATAATAAAATCGATAAAATCGCTTGCGCCCGTTTCTGCTTCCTGAGCGGTATCGAATGGGCCAATATCGACGCCTTCACGCGTACTGTAGTACCAATAATCGCCCTTTTGAAAGAAGCGCTTTGATCTGTCTGGTAGGTTGCCGGTTTCACCTGCTCTGTTCATATTCAGTCCTCTGTCTTGGTTACTGCTCCATTTGTATAAACACTCCCAAATCTACGTTTGGTCCATGTATTCCAATAAGCAGTGTAACCTATTTTTAACATATTGCGCAGTTTCGAGATCCGGCGGCATATTGCACGTAATTCATCCAAATTGCACATTAATTGGTGTATTAACGCCTTAGGTAATGTTAAAGACGACAAAACAGGGGGTTTAAGTCTAAAAATAGTGTGATCTTAGTCACAAATGTCATTTAGATCACGACAAGCGGCCACAAAAACAGTTTAACCGGTTAATTATTGAATACTAAAGACTTTGTATCGCTGCATTTGACCGAGTATTGGCGGTGATGGCGTCAGATTGTTGCAGCAAATCAGAAATTCCAACCAATTCATAATGTAATTCGATGTCGGCTAAACGCGCTTCCAGAACTGCCAGTGTTTCCGGGTAAGGGTGACCTATTGCGATGGCATAACCATGACGCTTGGCCACTTCAAGCAAGTGATCCAATTGATTTGAAATGGCGTTAGCATCTCGAGCGTTATCTAAAAAGACATCGCGGCTGTTAAAAGGAATACCTGCGCTAGAGGCGGCGTCGATAGCGACACTTTCTGCTGTGGTGCGGCTGTCGATAAAAAATAAACCTTTTTCGCCCAGTACCTGCATCAACCAGTTCATGCGTTGGCGATCGCGAGTCAATAAACTACCACCGTGATTGTTGACACCAATCGCGTGAGGGATTTGTTCTACCAACTGTCGTGCGGTTGTTAGAAATTCCTGTTCTCCCATTTGCGTGTTTAAACCCTTTTCCCAGGTTATTTTTCTATTTGGCGACATCGGTAGATGAACAAGAATTTCCTTGTTTCCAGTTTCATTAGCATGCTTCGCCAGCGATATTGCATGAGGACTTGCAGGAATAAAAGCCAAAGTGAGAGGATGTTTTAGTTCAATACTTAACCTGCCTTCCTTGAGGCGATATCCGATGTCGTCAATGATGATTGCTATACGGGGTCGTTGAGCTGCAGTCTTTTCCTGGACTATTTTTGCAGAAGGGTTTTGGGGTGAAGGGGCTAAATATTGAGGGAGCGTAATGGGTCCGGCATAGGATCGGAATGACACCAAAACACAAAGCACCCACAACGCGGCTCTAGATAACTTCAATACAAATTCACTCCCCTTCCACACAGCTCAAATTAAATTGTAGGTTCTAATTACTCCGAATCAGGTCGCGAAACCAGCGTCGCAGGTGATCGGCTTAAAAGGTGTAAACCCTTGATCAAATTCAGGGCCTCAAAAAGCTGGCTATCTTTATTTTGCATTTCGCTGTTTGTTTCCGGATCCCTGTCTTTTGATTTTATATCGCCATTGCCATTGGCATTTTCGAGGTGACCACTTAAATCGGCTTCGGTTAACTGGGCACGTGGCCTAACTGCAGTAACACGAACTCGTTCGACTTCGATATCCGGTTCAATACCCTGAGCCTGGATGGATCGACCACTGGGAGTAAAGTATAAAGCGGTGGTCAATTTAATTGCGCGATCATTTGTTACGGGTATCACAGATTGTACTGATCCTTTTCCGAAACTTCTAATACCTAGCAGTACAGCACGTTTTTGATCCTGAAGTGCACCGGCAACAATCTCTGATGCAGAAGCTGAACCGTCATTGATTAATACGACAATGGGCAAGCCATGCAAGATATCGCCAGGTTTCGCGTGGTATTCCGTCGAAGCGTCCTTGAGTCTGCCTTCGGTGTAAACAACCAATCCACCGTCGAGGAACAAATCTGCAAGTTGTACAGAAGCATTAAGTACTCCGCCAGGGTTGTTGCGAAGGTCGATAATGAGACCTTGCATTTGCGGGTTAAGCTTCAGCAGTTTGTTGACTTCTTTTTCAGCGTCGCGAGCAGTGTTTAATTGAAATTGTGCAATTCGTAAATACCCCACCTTTTCTTCCAGCATGTCCGAACGCACACTTTTGACTGTGATGATGTCGCGTGTAAGCGTTAAATCAAAAGGTTGCTCAAGGCCTTCGCGAACAATAGTCAAGGTAATTTTGCTACCTTTAGGTCCGCGCATTTTTTCAACAGCCTCGTTAAGAGACAAGCCTTTTACGGTTTGATCATCGAGCTTAATAATAAGGTCACCTGCTTCAACACCCGCATTGGCAGCGGGTGTGTCATCAATGGGGGAAACCACTTTTACAAACCCATCTTCCATGCCGACTTCAATGCCCAAACCGCCAAACTCGCCACGAGTATTGACCTGCAAATCATCGAAAGTAGATGCATCCAGATAGGAAGAGTGGGGGTCTAATTCAGAAAGCATGCCTTTGATGGCGTATTCCAAAAGGGTTTTATCGTCAATGTCTTCTATGTAAGCCCCGCGAATGTGCTCATAGGCTTTAGTAAAAACGCGAAGATCTTCCAAGGGAAGAACGCTGGTTTTATTTGTTTGTTCTTCACTGTTTTCTTCGGTTTCTGCAATAGCTGTTACTTGCCAAAGCAGAGGGAATAAACAAAAGAGTAACTTCAACTTCATAATGTGCTCAGATTTGTGTAGTGAGGGTTAGGAAACTTGATACCAAGAACCGTTTATTAATATTTAAGCAGCTTTAAACCAATTGCGCGGATTTGTGGGCTGACCTTTGTGTCGCAGTTCAAAATATAAGGCTGAACTGTCACGGCCACCAGAATTTCCGACAGTCGCAATAGTTTCACCGCGGTTCACCCACTCACCGATCTCTTTATAAAGGACTTCGTTGTGAGCGTAAAGCGTCATATATCCGCCCCCGTGGTCAACGATCAGTAAGAGCCCATGTCCGCGGAGGTAATCAGAATACACCACACGACCGTGGTGAACCGCAATAACCGGATTACCGGTTGTAGCGCCAATTAACATGCCTTCCCAGCGCAGTCGGTTGCCGACGCGAGAACTGCCATAATTGTGAAGCACTTTGCCGCGTGTTGGCCAGGGTAGGCGACCTTTTAAGGAGGCAAAATTCTCAGAGTTACTTTGTAAATCATCGTCACTGAGAAATTGTTTTACGTTAGTCAGGATGCGTTGAAGCCGCGTGCGATCTTCCTGAAGAGAAGTGAGTTGCGAGTCCTTATTGCGAATATCTGAAATGATTTTTGATAAAAGTGTTTTGCGTTGTGCTTGCTGACCATTGAGTTCCAGCTTTCTTTTCTCTAACAGGGAATGATTGGATTTGAGTCGATTGGTCTCGAAGGTGATTTCTGGTTCAATAGTATTGATGCGATCAATTGTTGCCATGTAGTTGGAAATTTTTTCAGCACGCGCTTGAATGATGAAATCATAAAATTTCATATTGCGGGCAACTTTTGCTGGATCTTCCTGATTAAGTAGCAAGCGCATATTTCCCTGCTGGCCGAGTCGCCAAGCTGATTTTAAGTGCTGACTAACATAGGCCTGCTGTGATTTTTTTTTTAACTGAAGATCATTCTTTTCGATCTTCAGTTGATTCAGTTTTTGCTCCCCTTGTTCCAGCTGCTCGCGGATTTTTCGAGCCTTCTCGCTCAATTCTCCGATATTCTTTTCTGTGGTTTCGAGAGATTGCTGGAGCTCATCTCGTGAGCTGCGTGTGGCTTCGAGTTCTTTTTTGAGTTCGGCAATCGACTTTTTAAGGTTTTCTAAACGTGCGCGATCGGCGGCTTCATCGGCATGAACTGGAAAAATACATAGTGTTAATAACAACAAAACACTGAACCAATGGCTACTGATTTGTTTGATTTCGTGAGAAAATTCCCTGCCCAGGGAAGTGCTTGTAGAGGCTTTCATCGTTATGTTGCCTTAGTTAAAAGTAAACAAATATCCAGCGTGAACAGCTACTGAACATAGTGTATACCATAAGCGCTGGATTTTTCAGACTCATTCCCTGATCATTGCGCGTCAAATTTTTCACCACCTACAAATCAGTTATGGGGCAGTAATATGTATAAATTAGTGTTAATTCGACATGGAGAAAGTCAGTGGAATCTCGAAAATCGGTTTACCGGTTGGCATGATGTAGATCTGACAGATACAGGGCGAGAGCAGGCACGTACAGGTGGACGTTTGCTCAAGGAAGCCGGTTTTGAATTTGATCAGGCCTACACTTCGGTGTTAACTCGCGCCATCAGAACACTCAATCTGGTGTTGGAAGAACTCGATCAGATTTGGTTACCTGTAGAGCGGCACTGGCGACTCAACGAGCGTCACTATGGCGCGCTGACGGGTTTGGATAAGGCCGAAACAGCGGCCAAACACGGCGATGAGCAGGTCAAGATTTGGCGTCGTAGTTTTGATGTTCCGCCACCTGAAGTGGATGAAAGCAGCGAACATTTCCCCGCTCACGATCGACGTTACAAAGGTATTGATTCGCGAGTGCTACCTCGTGCAGAAAGCCTGGCCTTAACAATAGATCGCGTTTTGCCTTACTGGCACGATGTGATAACGCCCACAATCCAAAGTGGTAAAAGAGTCGTCATTGCTGCTCATGGAAACAGTTTGCGTGCTCTGGTGAAGTACCTGGATGACATGAGCCCTGAGCAGATACTGGAGCTGAATATTCCCACTGGTGTCCCACTTGTCTACGAACTGGACGAGAAAATGCGTCCAATTAAAAGCGAATACCTCGGAGATCCGGAAGCAATCAAAGCCATGATGGACGCGGTAGCTAATCAGGGAAAAGCCAAGTAAGGCCCCTCTTTGGCCGACTCAGTGAATCGTGTATACTCGCGCGCTCCCAGCAAAGCTGAGGAGTGTGTGAATTAACAATATTTAGGGCCAACACGTGGGTTTTACCGAATTCCTGATTGAACAGTGGATACTTGTCAGCATACTGGTTGTGCTGGTTGCAGCCTTTCTTTGGACAGAAACTCATAAGGGCGGCAAAGCGCTGAGTTTCCACGAGGTTACCCGCCTGTTAAATGCAAATGAAGCCATTATCCTGGATGTGCGTGACAAGAAAGAATTCGAAAGCGGCCATATTGTTGATGCTATCAACATCCCCTACGCCAAACTCAATGATCGCAGTACTGAACTGGATAAACACAAAAAGAAAACCATTATTGTGGTCGATAAAATTGGCCAACATGCTGGTGCGGCAGGAAAAGTTCTCAAAGACAAAGGTTTTGAAGTGGCGCGTTTACAAGGAGGCATCTCTGAGTGGAGCGGACAGAACTTACCTTTGGTGAAGTAAAGATTTAATTTTAGGCAAATAGTATGAGTGAAGAACAAAACGAAAATACCGAAACAGCGGCAGCCGAAAACAACGAACAGCCTGCAACAAAGCAAGCTACATCCGGTAGTGAGGCGAATGCGGCGAGCTTTGTAATCAAACGCATTTTTGTAAAGGACCTGTCTTTTGAGGTTCCTAATGGTTACGAGGCTTTCGCTACATTAAACAGTGCGCCTAAAGTGGCTCAGGATCTGAACACGGAAATCAACAAAATTGATGACCATCATTTCATGGTTACACTCAAAATCACCATCACAGTGAAGGGTGACAATGACAAGGTGGCTTATCTGATTGAAGTTCACCAAGCGGGCATTTTTGAAATCAAATCCTTCCCCAATGAAGCCTTGAAACATGCGCTTACTGCGCAATGTCCCACTATCCTCTATCCCTATGTGCGGGAAACTGTTGATAGCATAGTTGTGAAAGGAGGCTTTCCTCCTCTAGCGCTTCCGCCGCTCAATTTTGATGTCATTGCTGCAAAAGCGGCGGCTGAAATTCAAGCGCGTATGACTGCGGGTGTTGAAGGCCAAGCCTAGCTAGCGCCAGGCTTGTATAGGCCGACTATTCATCGGCACCCATTGCCATCCCTAATTCCTTAAGCTTGCGGGTCAGCGTGTTGCGGCCCCATCCAAGTAAGTTTGCGGCATCACGTTTTCTGCCCGCTGTGTGCTTGAGTGCGATTTCTATCAAAGCGCGTTCAAAGGTGGGCACCGCTTCGTGCAAGATTTCTTTTTGGCCGCAGGCCAAGGCTTGGTCTGCCCAGTGACGCAGGGCCTTATCCCAGTCTCCACTTGGTGCTTCGGCGCTGCGAGTCTCCATCAATTCTGGTGGCAGGTCTTCAATATGAACTTCTCGACCTGAAGCCATCACCGTAATCCAACGACAGGTGTTCTCGAGCTGGCGTACGTTACCAGGCCAACTGAGATTGCTCATGTATTTTTCGGCTTCGGATGTAAGCACTTTTGGTTCGACGCCCAGCTCACTGGCAGCGCGTCGCAGGAAGTGTTGAGTAAGTTTGGGAATATCTTCTCGTCTTTCACTCATACGTGGGAGATGAATGCGTATGACGTTAAGTCGGTGGAATAAATCTTCCCGGAATCGTCCTTCTTCAACCAGGGTCTCCAGGTTTTGGTGAGTCGCGGCGATGATGCGCACATTCACCTTGATTGCTGTGTGACCGCCAACGCGATAAAACTCGCCATCTGCCAAAACTCGGAGCAAGCGGGTTTGTGTTTCTGGAGGCATATCACCGATTTCATCGAGAAATAAAGTACCGCCATCCGCCTGTTGAAAACGACCCTGGCGTTGAGCGGCGGCGCCGGTGAAGGCCCCTTTTTCGTGACCAAACAATTCAGACTCAATAAGGTCTCGCGGAATCGCCGCCATATTCAGCGCAATAAACGGCCCTTCTTTTCGCGGGCTGTGTTTATGCAGCGCCCGAGCAACCAATTCTTTACCGGTTCCCGATTCGCCATTTATCAAGACAGTAATATTAGATTGAGACAATCTACCGATTGCTCGAAAGACTTCCTGCATTGCGGGGGCTTCGCCAATGATCTCGGTATCCAGTGCACCGTTGTTAGATTCGGGTTCGGGGTTTTCCTGTTCATGAGCGTGCGCGAGCGCGCGTTGTGTGACAGCGACAGCTTCATCCACATCAAAAGGTTTTGGCAGGTATTCAAAAGCACCGCCCTGATAGGCCGAGACAGCACTGTCGAGATCTGAGTGCGCCGTCATGATAATGATAGGCAGAGTGGGGTGTTCGCTTTGCATGGTATTCAGCAAAGTCAGACCATCCATACCAGGCATTCTGACATCACTGATAATTGCATCGGGTTTTTCAGAACGCAGTTGAATAACCGCTTTGTCGCCAGACTCGAAACAACAGGTATTAATGCCGGATTGTTGTAAGGCTTTTTCTAATACCCAGCGTATAGAGCGATCATCATCAATAATCCAAACAAGATTTGGCTTATGCATCAGTAGTTCCTAAAGGTAGATAAATTACAAATTCTGTGAAATTTTTCTTGCTTTCACATTCAATAAAACCGTTGTGTTGGTTAATTAAGTTTTGTGCAATAGAGAGTCCAAGACCGGTTCCCTCTGGTCTTCCAGTTATCATGGGAAAGAAAATATCTTCGATGATTTCCGGAGGGATACCAGGCCCGTTATCTGCAATTCCCAAACGCGCGACCAGAGGATAGTGGGTGCGTCCGATGGTGTAACGCCTTTGAATTCGAGTTGAGAACGTTATGCAGCGTTCTTCCTGGTCATGTTCGAGCAAAGCTTGCATGGCATTGCGAGCGATGTTCAGGAAGGCTTGTATAAGTTGTTCTCTATCGCCTTTTAAATAGGGAATGCTTGGATCGTAGTCGCGTCGAAAAGTGATGTCTGAACCCGCTTCGATTTTTATCACTGCGGCAACATGTTCAAACACTTCGTGAATATTAAGTAAGGACAACTCGGCCAGTTTTCTGGGCCCAAGCATGCGGTCTACAAGATTTCTCAAACGATCAGTTTCGTGAATAATGATATTCGTATATTCCAGCAAATTGTAATCATCAAGTTCTTTGGATAAGAGCTGAGCAGCGCCGCGAATACCGCCCAAAGGGTTTTTAATTTCATGAGCCATGCTGCGAATAAAGTTTCGAGACGTTTCTTGCGAGGAGAGCATCGCCTCTTCACGACTGATGCGAATCAAGCGATCGAGTGGCTGAATCTCAAGCATGATCTTGCCCATCTCGGGGCTGGGCGTAACCGAGTAATCAACAGTGATTTCTTCCTGGCTGTGTAATACCCAAGCTGCTCTGCGTTTGGTGTAGTTGCGATTTTCAATCAAAGCCTCCTGCAAGCTAACGAAGGCACCGTCGCTCTCTGAAAAACAGGCGTTAATGGGTCGACCTTGCATTTGCTCGCCGCTCACTCCTAATAACATTTCAGCGGAGGCATTCATCGAGTCAATGGTTAGATCCGCGTCGAGAACAATGATTGCTGTAATCAAGTTGTCGAGGATCTGTCTAAATTTTGGTTCTACAACCATGAATGTCTCTCTATATTTTCAGAACAATTAGCAAGAAACAAACCAAATGACAGGAATAATCACATTGTTTGCTACATCTTGGAACAGTGGGTCCTGGAGAGTGAGCTAAATCGGGTAAAACCATCTGAAAAGCGCTTAAAACCTCGTAATTAAAGCTTTTTCATTGCAACTTCCTGATGCCTGGGATAGCTGTGCATTCAGAAATTTTGATTACAAGCCCTATATTGGCGCGACCCACTTGAGCCTCTTAAAAAGGCATGCACCTGAATAATACCAATAAATGCACCACAAAGGTGCATTTATTCTTTGTTTTCTAAAAGGGAATTGTCGCGCCAATATTTTTAAGGCAATAAAAAACCCGCTATTCAGGCATAGCGGGTTTTGTCAGTTTATTAGGGCTTAAACGGAATAGTACATTTCAAACTCGACAGGATGAGTCGTCATGTTCAGGGTTTCAATTTCGTCGGATTTCAGAGATATGTAAGCGTTGATCATATCATCACTGAAGACGCCACCCTCTTTCAGAAAGTCGCGATCTGCATCCAGAGCTGCCAAGGCTTGTTCAAATGAGGAGCAAACGGTGGGATAAACAGATTGCTCTTCCGGTGGTAAATCGTACAAATCCTTATCCGCCGAATCGCCAGGGTGTATCTTGTTTTTGATGCCGTCCAAACCAGCCATCAACAATGCTGCAAAAGCCAGATAAGGGTTGGCAGTCGAATCCGGGAAGCGTGTTTCAATGCGCTTACCCTTTGCTGAAGCGACATAGGGGATGCGGATTGAAGCGGAACGGTTGCGCGCAGAATAAGCCAAAATAACCGGGGCTTCAAAGCCAGGAACCAAACGTTTATAGGAGTTGGTAGATGCGTTACAAAAAGCATTCAGAGCTTTTGCGTGCTTGATAATGCCGCCGACGTAAAAGAGTGCCGTTTCACTCAAGCCAGCATAAACATCACCTGCAAACTGGTTTACGCCATCTTTTGTAAAGCTTTGGTGTACATGCATTCCATTGCCGTTATCACCAACCAGGGGCTTAGGCATAAAAGTCGCGGTTTTACCGTAAACGTGCGCGACATTGTGTACACAGTATTTCAAAATTTGTACTTCATCAGCTTTTTTAGTGAGTGTGTTAGCACCGACACCTATTTCGCACTGTCCTGCGGTGCCTACTTCGTGGTGATGTACTTCAACCACCAGTCCCATTT
Organism: Cellvibrionaceae bacterium; assembly: GCA_050299435.1. Classification (GTDB taxonomy): domain Bacteria; phylum Pseudomonadota; class Gammaproteobacteria; order Pseudomonadales; family Cellvibrionaceae; genus 1162T-S-0a-05. Next base: position 28,788 of record JBNKVX010000017.1, read on the forward strand.
GTTCCATGGCATTACACATGGCCGCTCGGATGTCGTGCAGAGAGTCAACAGGTGGGACAGGGAAGTAACCACCTTTAACACCAGGGCGGTGACCCATGTTGCCATCTGCATAACTCATTTCGGAAGACCAGGCGGCTTCTTCAGAAGCAATTTTGTAGAACGCACCACTCATGTCTGCGCCCCACTTAACATCATCAAATACAAAAAATTCGGGTTCAGGACCGAAGAATGCTGCGTCTCCCAAACCGGTGGATTTTAAATACGCTTCAGCACGTTGTGCGATTGAGCGTGGATCGCGCTCGTAACCTTGCCCTGTAGATGGTTCAACAATGTTGCAACGCAAAATGACTGTGGGTTCATCTGTAAAGGGATCCAGGACACAAGAATCATCGTCCGGCATCAAAATCATGTCTGACTCGTTGATACCCTTCCAGCCCGCGATGGATGAACCATCAAACATTTTACCTTCTTCAAAAAAATCGGCTGTGACTTCAGAGCTTGGAATAGAAACGTGTTGTTCCTTTCCCTTGGTGTCGGTGAAGCGCAGGTCTATCCAGCGTGCTTCATTTTCTTCAATGAGTTTCAGAGTCTTCTCTGACATGAGGTTGCCTCCAGAGTGATGGCCCGGGCCATTGTTGTTATGGGTGAAAAATTTGTAATACAAGCAGGGTGAGACTTTATGATTATTTTTCGCCTGCAAGCGAACGCGCTATGTTAATGGTATTTCGCTAAACCGCAACCCCCGGCTCAGAGGAGATTTAAGCTCCTTTTACACGGCCTGTGAGTTACTTAAGACGCCTGGGACGAATTGTTCAGCGCCCAACCCTCTTGTCGCGTGGCAATCACTTTGTGCGAATAATCGGCCAGAATTTAACAAACAGTTTGCCGATAAAAACTGGCAGTTCACCGATAAATCAAGTCAGGCACACCTGATTTCCGGATACTCAATTTTCGTCATTCTCTATGAGAAAGAATCTTTCTATCTAAATGGGTGTTAAATGAAAGCATTTGCATTTTTCGGGCTGTGGTTTTTTGCTTTGGCAACCCAATGCACAACTGCGGGAGAATCGCGTGCCGCATATGAAAAATTTTCTAATAATTTTAGCCGCGGTCTGGAAGACGGAAATAGTGCGCTCTTTTTAAAAACCCTGTCTAAAGATATAAAAGTTTTACCTGAATATGACAAGAGTTTTTTGGGCCTACCGAAAGCTGATAAGTACTTTAAGTCACTCGCTGATAATTTTGATATTCAACGTTATCGGCGCAGAGTTTTAGACGTAACGCGCGTTGGCCAAAGAGCAGTAGCTATCGGAACATTTGAGCTTTCGATTAAACAACGCAAAGATACTGATTACACATCTCTCCAGGGAACCTGGTTGGATGTGTGGGATCATTCGTCAGCAAGCCCCATAGTAATAACCCTTGCCTGGAACTATGACAAGCATGTTCCGGGCATTGAAACTTTTTTTCGTTCACACTCCACTGGCGGCGTTCATTTTGCCTTTCAGCCGACAGCGGCTCTAGATGGAGTCGCTTCCAGAGAGTTAGCCACCTTTCGTCTTCTGAATAAAGCATTGATGCAGTTGCGCGATCCACATTCGCTTGCGATGCAATATGCAAGTGATGCCTGGAATGCGCCGCACAACTTACCGCTAGTGGTTGGAAGAAAAGCAATAGAGGATTTCTTTGCAAACTACGTAGCGGAGTGGCCTACCTTTGAGTACCTGGATACTAATTCACACGATATTTACGTCTATGAAAAATATGTGCTTGCACATAACAGTTACAACCTGCGTTGGCGCAGTGGCGATCACTCTGGTATTGCGATGGGAAAAGGTGTGAGCTTGTATAGGTGGAATGAAGACGGTGCTTTACAAAAAATTCGCTCTATAAGTATGCATGATTAATTTTAACTTTCGTTCAATAAGGCTTGTTAGAGGCTAAATCAGGAGAATAAAGCGGTGTTGTTACCCGGATTTATTGTGTGGACGGAAAAAAGTATACGCCTGGCATCGGTATTACCGTATTCTAAATATGGCAGGGCATATTGTAATCTTTGGGCATTTCAAGGGTGGAATTGGCGACTGGGAATCGGGCGCACGTTTTGAGGGTAATGTGATATCTGTGCGAGATAGAAGTGACGACGGAGCAAACCCGGTGTCATTGACTATTGCCAACAACGACAGAGAATTTAAATCTTTTGATAAACAGTAATTCATACAAGTCGTACACCTTTGTCATAATCAATGCAGTGGGCTGGCTGCTATACGGGTGTTATTCGTATGCGATGGGGGAAGTTTGGTCTGCGTCCGATCGGCATCAGTTTCTTCAGGTGCCTTTTACTATCGTTAGCGGGTTTGTGTTGACCTGGTGTCTGCGTTTTGTTTATCGACAAACTTGGGATAAAAAAATCTCAATCAGGCTGACGATTGGGTTTGCCGCTTTTATAGTGGCCGTGTTGTTATTTACCCTAATGGGAACTGAATTTAACTACGCTATTGTTGAGGGCCAGCGTAGTCAAGACCCTAAACATTTTATAGGCTGGGCGAAATATAATGTTTTTGTGTTGGGTTGCTGGTCGGCACTTTATCTAAGTGGTAAATATTTTCTGCTCTATCAATCTGCCGAACGACGCTCGGAAAAGGCCGAAGCGTTGGCACAAAAAAGTCGCCTGGAAATGCTTCGGTATCAATTACACCCTCATTTCTTATTTAATACGCTCAATGCTATTAATACTCTGATAGTTGATAAGCAAAATGAGCTTGCCACGAAAACCCTGAATGAGCTCTCCCGCTTTTTACGTTTCAGTCTTGATGCGGCAAACATCCACTTGGTAACACTTGAGCAGGAAATAAAATTGCTTGAAGATTACGTCAGTATTGAAGCGATTCGTTTTGGCGATCGTTTTGTGGTTGAATACGAGATTGAGAAAAACACCTTGCAATGCCTCGTGCCGCCCATGCTATTGCAACCGCTGGTTGAAAATACCATTAAATACGCTGTCAATGTGGTGGAATATCCTGTGATATTAAAGATAAAAACACATTTGGAAGCGGAATTTTTAAAGATAGATGTTATTGATAATGGCCCCGGCCCTGAAACGCGCGAGCAAAATAAATTCACACCCAAACGCGGTGGGGTAGGTCACTGCAATATAAGAGAGCGCCTTGAATTTTATTTTAATGGTAAAGCCAGCTGTCAGTTTGAAAAGCTTTCACCACGGGGTTTTTCCGCTAAATTGTATATTCCGCTGGGAGAGGCTGTTGAGCCCGTTATTGGAAATCCTGGTATCAGGAAGCCAAAGTGACACGTGTACTTGATATCGTTGTGGTCGATGATGAACCTTTAGCGCGCAAAGGTTTGAGACTCTATTTGGATGATCGTGACGATTTTAATCTTGTCGCCGAATGTGAAAGCGGTACACAAGCGTTAAATGCGATTACTAAACACGATCCCGATGTAGTGTTGCTTGATATTCAAATGCCAGGCAAGGATGGTATTGATGTCGTTAAAGCTTTGCAGGGAGATCACATGCCGCTGATTGTTTTTGTTACAGCGTATAACCACTACGCGATTGAGGCCTTTGAGGTCAAGGCGCTTGATTATATTCTGAAACCGGTGGACCCGCTTCGATTAAATGAAACACTTGATAGATGCAAACAACTTGTGGTTCAACAGCGTCGCCACAATAAAAAGGGAAGATTGTTGGCGCTTTGTGAATCGGACAGTAATGTATTCAATGAAGAAGAAATGCGAGTTGGTAGTAGCTCAAGCGCGGAAGAACAAATACTGAATATTCGTGATGGTAAAAACCTGTTTCGTTTCAAATACGAAAATATTTTCTGGATTGAATCTGCGGGTGATTATATTTGCGTTCATACTGAAAGAGAAAACGCCATTATCAAATCGACCTTGAAAAATTTGGAAACGCAACTCTCAAATTCTAACTTTCTCCGAATTCACCGTTCGACCATTATTAATACCCGACAGGTTTATACAGTTTGTTCTCTCGCAAATGGCGAGTTTCAGATCGAACTGCAAAATGGCAAGAAACTTCGTTCCGGTAGAACCTATAAAAATGATGTAAGAGAACTTTTCAAGGCGCAGTCGCGCAACTAATTGAGGATAAATAATTTATGTTAAAAGTTGCAACGCTTGTTTTTTTGCTTTTACTCGTCTCTTGTTCGATTACCAAAAACACCGGGTCAACGGTGGAGGCTAAAGATGCAATAAATGAAACAAACCGTATTGTGAGGCAGGCCTTTAGAGATCAGGATGTGCAAACGATTTTGGATTTTCACCACCCCGAAGTAGAAAAGGTGTTTGCCTGGGATAATTATCAAAGAGGGCATCAGGATATGGAGCAAGCTCTAAGCTCACTTTTTGAAAACTACGAAGTGGTATTCCAGGAAAAAGCAAGACACCTGGAGAGCTTGAAAGTCACAGGAGATTCTGCAGTGATGATCGCGCGGTTTGCGCTTGAAGGCATCCCTAAAAAGCCGAGTGTTGAGCCCTTTGTTTATTCGGGTGTGACCATGATTGTGTATGTACGTTATCCGCACAGTCCGACAGGGTGGGTGACACTTCGGGAAATGGTAGTACCCGGACAATAACTTTTTAATTAAAAAAGCCGGGCACTTGCCCGGCTTCTTCACACTTTTTCAACAAGAATTTGGTCGCTTAATTAAACGCCAGCTTCCTTGGTTGTTTTAATAATTGCCGCAGCAACTTTGTAAGGGTCTGCATTCGACGCGGTGCGACGATCTTCCAAACGTCCTTTCCAGCCGTCTTCTACAGTGCTAACCGGGATACGAATAGACGCGCCGCGGTCAGATACACCATAGCTGAATTCGTCGATAGATTGAGTTTCGTGCTTACCGGTCAAACGTTGGTGGTTGTCTGCACCGTAAACGCTGATGTGGCGCTCGATGTTTTTACCGAATTCCTCACAGATCTTGGTGAACACCTCTTCTTTACCAGACTCGCGCATGACTGAGTTTGAAAAGTTAGCGTGCATACCGGAACCATTCCAGTCTGTGTCACCGAGAGGTTTCGGATGCCATTCAATCGCAAAACCGTATTTCTCCGCAGTGCGCTCAAGAAGATAACGCGCTAACCAAATTTCGTCGCCGGCACGCTTGGCGCTTTTGGCGAAGATCTGGAATTCCCATTGGCCAGCAGCCACTTCCGCGTTAATTCCTTCGACATTCAGGCCAGCTTCCAGACACAGGTCCAAATGCTCTTCGATAATTTCTCGGCCAAATGCATTTTTCGCACCTACAGAACAGTAGTAGGGACCTTGTGGGTCAGGGAAGCCGCCGGCGGGGAAGCCAGGGGGACGATCAGTAGTTGTATCCCAAAGGAAGTATTCCTGTTCGAAACCGAACCAGAAATCGTCATCGTCGTCATCGCCGATAGTTGCACGGCCGTTGGAAACGTGTGCCGAGCCATCGGGGTTGAGTACTTCGCACATGACCAGATAGGCATTGTTGCGGTCTGGATCAGGAATGATCATCGCAGGCTTCAGGATACAGTCAGAAGCATGGCCTTCAGCTTGTTCAGTCGAGCTTCCATCGAATACCCAATTTGGGCATTCTTCCAGGGTTCCGCCAAAATCTTTGCGAACCATAGTTTTACTACGAAGGCTTTGTGTTGGCGTATAACCGTCAAGCCAGATGTATTCCAACTTACTTTTCATGTTGCGTTTCACTCCGATAGGTTTTATTGAGTTTTAGGGCTTACCCCGTCAGTTATTGGGATGTTTTACGTGCAGAATTTATTCCAGTTTATTCAACCCTGTGTTTGTGCAAAAAGTCCGCGTCTAAAATGGCGCGTCGGCGCAATAATCACCGTGATTAGCATTCTGATGGCTCCTAGCCTTCTCACCCCTGCGACCCTGGGACACCACTTTGAGAGCACCATATTGGTGCGGTGCATATTTATGTGTATTATTTTGGTGCAAACCGTGGGGTCGGTGATTAATGGCTGTTTATTATTCAGATGCTTTTTTGGTTTTTATTTGCTTGTTAAATCGGCCGTACACAAACCGAGCCAGAGTATATCCCGGGACTTGTCGTTCCAGGAAGGGCTTTGGAGTCACGTTCCACCATTGACCATCTCGGCTTCAATAACCAATGCGGTAATGTTGTCACGTCCGCCTTTATCCAATGCGCGATCAATTAAGGCCTCGGCTGCGTTTTCTAAGGAATTATTTTGTAAATTGAGCTGAATATCCTCATCAGAGAGCTCCTTGCTGAGGCCATCACTGCAAATCAAAAAACGATCAAACTGTTCAACCCGCTCGAAGTGTAGGTCTAAATGCAAGGTTTGATGCACCCCAACAGCACGTGTAAGTACATGCGCGGCGGGGTGAAGTGCAACTTGCCCGGGGCGGAGTTCTCCGCGCGTGCACTTCTCCTGGGCGACGGTGTGATCAATTGTCATTTGTTGCAGCTTATCGTCTCGCAAACGATAAATCCGGCTGTCACCCGCCCACAAGAAAAAACAGTAACTTCCAAAAGAAAACATTGCGGCAACCGTAGAACCGATTTTTTCTCCTTTGAAGGTATTGCGACAATTCTTGTGCGCATCGGCGAGCCTGGCTTCCAGATTTATGATGTTTAATGTCAACGTTTGCTGTTTGACGAAATGCACAAAGGACTCAACAACAACACCACTGGCATAGTCACCTCGAGCACGACCACCCATGCCGTCTGCAACGGCCCAAAGCCCCTGTTCGGCCGAATTAAAAAAGGCGTCTTCATTCAGCTGACGTACTCGACCAGTGTGACTGCGAGCCGTGCTTTGCCAGGTAATTACTGCCGCTGGCTTGTCGCTGATTTCTATTTCGGCCAGCTGTTGATGGTTGATGTAAGGCATTGGGTAAGATTTATATCCTGTTTAGGGTCTAGCTCGAAAATTCCCTGAGAATGCGCAGTAACTCATCCATAGATTCTGGTCGCTTTTGTGGATCTTTTTCCAGGCATTTCATGGTCAGCCTGGCAAGAATGTCCGGTACTTTTGTCTTGGAAATTTTGCGCGGATCGTCAGGCATTTCTGAACGAATTTGGTCCAATAGTAGGTGGACTTTATCACCCTGAAAAGGTGTTGTGCCCGCTAGAATTTCATAGAGCAGACACCCAAGGCTGTATATGTCAGATCGTTCATTGATGTTGGGGTCTCGATCAATTTGCTCTGGCGACATATACATCACGGTGCCTTGAAGTTTGCCTTCTCCGGTCATACCAGGGCCGGTGTCTGCTTCATCTATCTCAGATTCGTCATCCACTTGCGCTGCATCTTTATGCCACACTTTTGCGAGCCCCCAATCGAGAACGAGCACCTCACCGTAAGGACCTATTAAAATATTTTCAGGTTTGATATCCCGGTGTACGACGCCTCTTGAGTGCGCGTAAGCCAGGGCGCGCGCCACTTGCACGATCACGTCAGTCAATTGGTTGAGGTCATAGCGATCTCGATAGTTGAGCACTTCTCGCAAGGTATAGCCGTGAACCAGTTTCATCGTAAAGTAGTAATTCCCACGATTGTCTCGCCCCAGTTCATAGGTGGGAATGGTATTGGGATGCTGGAGCATGGCGGAGATACGAGCTTCTCGCAGCAGGCGTTTTGTTTCAATGGGGTCGTTAACAAATTCGGGTCGTAGGGTTTTGTAGCAAACCGTTCTGCGTAAATGCAGATCACGACAAGACTTGATCAGTGATTTTCCACCCTTTGCAATGTCGGAAAAAAACGCATAGCGTGTTTTGGGGTTAAGTGTTTCCGGCAAAGGCATATCAGTCTCTTCTATGTAGAGACGAGAACTTCCATCCTTGCGTTGCGGAAAATCGAGCATTGGTCTACTCCTTGTTCTCGTGCCTTGCGTTAGGGGTGCTGGAGTCAGCTAACTGTGTGAATAAGTTTGGAAAATGCTCAAAAATAGTAACATATTCACACAGCTACATCTCGGCATTAACGCAGCCAAAATCAATGGTGCGTATTGCCCTCGAAACATTAATTGGTTGTTGATATAAATATAAGTCGATTATTCAGTTTCCGTTTTTCTTCCGGGCAGCCAGTCTCCGAAACTTCGATCGCCTTTGGCTTTTTTTGGTGTTACTTCATACCAGTTAATATTGCGGGTTAAAATCATTACCCCAGCGAGGACTGCAAATATCAATAAACTGCCCATCAACATAGCGGTATCTTCTGAACGAATGATAATAAATAACAAAGCGTATAGCGCACTGTAAAGTAAAGCGAAAAGGCTCGCATCTTTCCAGGCTCCCAACACGAAACGCAAGTAATAACTCAATAAACTCACACAGGCGATTGTCGACAAAATATAGGCAAGTGCATAGGATAAATGCTCACTCAAAGAAACCAGTAGGAGATAAAACACTGCAATCGCCAAGCCTACCAATGCATATTGCACGGGATGAATGCGTAACTTTTTAAGTGTTTCATAAAGAAAGAAAGTTACGAAACTGAGAGCAATGAACAGAATTCCATATTTTCCGGCACGCGTTGCTTGTAAATAAATATCCACACCTTCGAGAAAGTTTACACCGAAACTCATCTCACGCAGTGAGCTACATGTAGAACTTTCACAGTCAGCCAATTTTCCAACAACGCCACTGCTAAATTGTGTCAGTTGCCATAGTGCATTAAATCCTTCGGCGCTCACTTCGCGCTCAACAGGCAGGCTTGAACCCACAAAAGCCGGATGCGCCCAAGCAGATTGCATTTGAACTTCAGCTTCTAGCGCGACAGGGACAATTTGCATGCCACGCATTCCGCGCAAATTAAACTGGCTGTAAAACTCTAATTTTTCAATTTGACTGGGTAATTTGATTTTCAAACCCTGGTGTAAATCTGCGAGGCCAGTACCCGATAACATTTTGGTTTCGCTTCCGTTTAACAATGCCGTGGGCACTCCCATAAACCCGCGAGGGTCTGCAACAGCGATTACGAGCCAGGCTTCTGTAAACCGGCTAAAATCCTTTTCTTTTTGAATGTTGTCGCGGAGGTTTTGCCAATCTTCTTTTTTTAGATTTCCATCAATACGCACCTTGGAAGTGTAAACGGGGAAACTGTAAATTCCCTTTTGTCGTCGTTCGGTTTCGACATCCAGCTTGAGCTTAACTTCACTCAACGCTAAAAAGCGTTGATGGTAAGCTTCCTTGATTGTGTTAACAAAAGTCTGGCTGTTTTTGTCGTAATACGGCACCTCAGTTTCACTTTTCCATTTTTGCACAAGAAACGGCGTATAGATTTTCTGCTCACCCGTCCAGCTTTGTGCAATGCTGGTTTCAGCATAGTAGCGAAAGTTTTCGCGTTCTTGAATTTTATCCTGAATTAATCCGAGTGGAATTAAGAGAAATGCTGCAAGAATAACAATGACAATAATTTTCAGGTTCATGATTAGCTTCCTGTGGGCGTACAAAGATTTCTGCTAGCCTAAAGAAGGATAGTGGCAATTCCCTGGCAAAAAAATGATCAATTGTGGTAACGTGAAACTTTTGCTAATTAGTGCCCTCATTGCCCAGCCGAACGCAACGTAAAAATGAAAGAAATTTTTGTATACGGCACTTTATTAAACGATGAAGTGCTGGAAATTATATTGGAGTATATTCCCGTAAAGCACAGCGCACGCCTGGATGGCTATAAGCGAGTGAAAGTGCGTGGTGAAAACTACCCTGCAATTCTGGCAGACAAAAACAGTGAAGTGGAAGGCGCTTTGATCACAGCATTGAGCGACATAGATCTAAAAAGATTGGATGAGTATGAGGGTGGGTATTACGAAAGAATACCTGTGGTTGTTACTATGCCCGGTGAGGTGAGCCAGCAATGCATGACCTATGTCTTTAGGGCCGAGTATTGCCAGTTGTTATCAAGTGAAGCCTGGTCTAATGGACACTTTCGCGAAAAGCATTTGCAGCAGTTTTTAAGAGGTAATAGTTTTTAAGGGGTATTCACTTTTAAAAGATATTCGGGACATTTTGGTAGATAAGTTAGAATATTGAGTCAAATTGCTCATTCCAGCTATTAATAAAGTTTTACTATGAAATTTGTTGTTCGCCTTTTCCCTGAGATCACCATTAAAAGTGCACCGGTTCGCAAACGCTTGACCAAGTTGCTCACTGAGAGTCTGCGAGTCCGCCTGAAGCGTATTGATGAATCAGCCAAAGTCATCCGCGATTGGGATAAGCTCGAAGTGGAAATCCGGGAAGGCTCCCAACACAGTGCAGAAATAATCGATTCGCTAGGGTGTACCCCTGGCATTGCGCATTTCTTCCAGGTATCGAGTTATCCTTTTGAAAGTGTTGATGATATTTGTCAGTTGGCCCTCAAGGCCTGGGGTTCAACAATTACAGACAAAACCTTTTGTGTGCGTGTGAAACGCACGGGCAAGCATGAATTCACGTCAACCGATGTGGAACGAAGTGTGGGAAGCGTTTTGAACATGCACACAAATGCTTCCGGTGTGAAGTTAAAGGACCCGGACATTACCCTGAATATCGAGATCAAGGATCAAACTGCCTATCTGGTGGAAAAACGCTTTCCTGGCTTGGGCGGTTTTCCCGTGGGAACCCAGGAAGAGGTCTTGTCTCTGATTTCGGGTGGATTTGATTCCTCGGTGGCAAGTTTCCTTACAATGAAACGTGGGCTCAAAACGCACTTTTGTTTTTTCAATTTGGGTGGGGCGGAACACGAAATAGCAGTCAAGGAAGTGGCTTGGTATTTGTGGAATCGCTATTCCTCCTCTCACCGGGTGAAATTTATTTCGGTGCCCTTTGAAGAAGTCGTTTCAGAAATATTACAAAATGTGAGCCCGGCAAACATGGGTGTCGTATTAAAACGCATGATGTTAAGGGCGGCAGAACGCATCGCTGAAAAAGGCCGTATAGATGCATTGGTAACGGGAGAAGCTATTGGCCAAGTGTCCAGCCAAACTCTGCCAAATTTGTCGGTAATCGATGAGGTTTGCAACAAACTGGTTTTGCGCCCACTTATTACGATGGATAAACGCGACATTATTGCGGTATCACGCCAAATCGGCGCAGAAGAGTTTTCAGCCGCAATACCAGAATATTGTGGGGTGATTTCGGTTAAACCTTCCGCGCGGGTGAAACGTGAGAGTCTGCTCGCCGAGGAGGAGAGTCTGGATTCTCAGGTTCTGGCTAGAGCACTTGAGCAAGTGGAAGTCCTCCCCATTGATGAGGTGATGAATAGAGAGCGCCATCACCAAAAACTTGAATCTTTCTCAGTGGTCTCACAGGGTCAGATTATCATCGATGTTAGGCACCAGAATGAACGTGAGCTCAAGCAATTAACAGTGCCTGAGGGCGCGAAAGTCCTGGAAATTCCCTTCTATAAACTGTCGTCAGAATTCAAAAATCTCGATGGAGATAGGCAATATCTGCTTTACTGTGATAAAGGGGTAATGAGTATGCTGCACGCTCTGCATTTGCTTGATGAAGGCTATGCGAATGTTGCTGTTTACCGGCCCTAAACCAGATCAGAGAATGCTGTATGTCCATGATGGATACCCGCAAACAACAACTTGTGACTTTGGTGATTGCTGCAATTATTTTAGTTGGTGCAACTATCACCACCACGGTGGTGATTAAAAAATCCTTGTCTGGTGATGCAGATGGAAATGGGTATAAAAACGTCACATTTACAGATGCCGTATTGACTTGCGAAAGTGAAGTCAAATCTCGATTTGCAGATGACATCAAAACACTGGCTGTAGACAATCACTCCAGCCGCTACGACTCCAAATTTTATATTTATAAAATTTTTCTTAACGCCAATGTGGCAACAAAAAAACACAAGCACGGAAACTTGCATTATATAAATTGCTTTGTGAAATCATCTAATGGAAGAATTAGTAAATTTGATGTTTTCGAAGATTTCGAACAGCAAACTGAAGCGCTTACAGACAAAGAAACTAATTCATTTGGTTGGCCAAAGTAGCATTTTCCCGATATTTGTTTTATCGTCGCTCCTCTTTTAGAACCAAGAGCAAGCTCAGAAAATGAACTCTGATCTGAAAGCTTCGGCCTTAACGTATAAAAACTGGTTTATCGAAGAAGCTCTACCCTTGTGGGGAGGTGTGGCGATAAATCCGAAAACCGGTGGCAGTGTCGAAAGGCTTCATTCAAATGGCGCACCGGATTTTGATTGCAATGTACGCGTGCGCGTCCAGGCGCGACAAATTTTTGTTTTTTGCCTCGCACATGAACTTGCTTGGTTTCCTCGCTCTCAACAAATCGTGGAAGGCCTGAATCAATTTGTTCAATTATGTGGTCGACATCCCAGTGGGCAGGGTTATGCGCATTTATTAGGCGCAGATAACCAGGTCATTGACAGCAAGCAAGATCTTTATGACCACGCCTTTCATTTATTGGCGCAGATCTGGCAATTTCGTTGCTTTAAGAAAGAAGAGTGCTTGCAAGAAGCAAAAAATATCGTTTCATTTATCGAAAAAAACCTGTCATCTTCAAATGGGGGGTGGATAGAAGGTCTCTACCCTTACAATCATCGAAGACAGAATCCTCACATGCATTTGTTTGAAGCTTTTATTGCGGGCTATGAAGCAACAAATGATTCTTTTTGGTTGGATTATGCGCATCGTATGTTTGAATTGTTCGAAAAACATTTTTACGACAAAACACATCGAGTTTTGTTAGAGTTTTTTTCCGAAGACTGGCGACCAGTAGAAACAACCGTAGAGCCCGGACATATGATGGAGTGGGTGTGGTTGTTAAGAAAATACAGTGAGCTAAGTGCTGTTGATGTTAATGACTATGCGAATAACTTGTATGACTCTGCAATTAAGTATGGCCTAACAGAAAGCGGCCTGCTTTATGATGAAGTAAATCTAGACGGTTCGCTTAAAAAAGGGAGTAAACGCTGCTGGCCAATGACCGAACTGATTAAAGCTAGCATTGCTCAGGCGGAAGCGGGGGAAATAGATTGTGAAAAAATCGCCGTACGAGCACTTGAAGATTTGAAAAAGCATTATTTGACTGTAAGCACTCCCGGTTCTTATGTCGATCAGCTAGATGACAGTGATGCGCTTGTTGCTGATGTTGCACCCGCAAGCACCTTGTATCATCTGATTGTTGCCGCTGCTGAAGTGACACGTTACTGCAAAGTTTAATGCCTGCAAATAAATTCCCATTAGCGGTTTTACTTTCTCGGCCATTGTACTGGCCCTTGGCTTTATTTTTAGCGCTTTTCTTCCCTATTGTGTTTCTACCACTAAAAATCCAGCTTTTGATTGGTAGAATATTGGGTCGCGTTCTTTTTTGTTGCAGTGGCAAGCTCCGGCATATCACACAAGTGAATATCGAGTATTGCTTTCCCGAGCTGGAAAGTGAAAAACAGCGCGAGCTTCAGAAGGCTAGTTTTATTGAGTTAGGACAAAGTATTATCGAAACATTCTTTGTTTGGTTCCGTAGTGTCGCTTTAGTATTGAAAGAACGCTTTGAAATTGTTGGGGAAGCGCATTTGCAACGCGCTTTGAGTCAAGATGCGGGCGTTATTATGCTGTCTTGCCATTCAGGTAGTCTGGATATGAATGTTGCGCTCTTTAACCAAATAAAGAGAAAAAATAAAAGATTCATTTTTACTTACAGGCCGCCTTCAAACAAGCACCTTGATAATTTTTTATGCGCATGCCGCAAAGATTTTGCGGACGACTTTTTCCCAGTAAATAATTTATTTGGTATCACCAGAGCGTTGAAGCAAGGAGCTCTGGTTTGGTATGCACCGGATATCGAAACCTCAAAAAAGGGACGCGTGTTTGTAAAGTTTATGAATGTCGAAGCCGCGACGCCTTCAGCCATTGGAAAGCTGGCGCAAAGTAGTGGGGCAAAAATTTTGCCGTATGCTCACGAGCGACTGGATAGTAGTCGCTACCGTTTAAGATTTTATCCAATGCTGGAAAATTTCCCCACGGGAGAAGTGCTTGAAGATACACAAACAGTGAACCATGTCATTGAGAAAATAATAAGAGCAAACCCGGCCACTTACTGGTGGAGCATTAAACGTTTTCGCTACCGATCTGATGGAGGCCCTTCAATTTATTCGCGTTAGTGGAATGTAACCCGTTAAGCTTTTGGCGCTCCGCAACTTTCTCGCAGAACAAGTTTGAAGGGTTGAACGATATGGCGAACATTCTGTGTGTTGTTCAGTTCAGATTTTTCTTCTTCAATTAATTCCAATAAATAATCGACCGCTATTTTTGCCATGTCGTCTCGCGGCTGAGCAATTGTTGTGAGTGGCGGATTACAGTATCGTGCATATTCTATATCGTCAAAACCGGTTATGGACAAATCGTCGGGTATGCGCAGTTGTTGTGTATTTGCAGCTTGAATGGCGCCAATGGCCATTTCATCATTCATACAGACAATCGCTGTGGGCCTGGTTTGCATACTCAAAATTTTGTTTGCAGCATTTACACCGGACCAAATTGTATATTCGCCTTCTGAAATAATAGACTCATCAACTTCTATTCCGGCTTTTCTTAGAGCCTCCTTGTAGCCTTTTAATCTATCAACAGTGTGGGGATTCCCTTTTAAACCTGTAATTAAGCCGATTCTGCGATGGCCGAGTGAAACTAAATGATTAACTATCACTTCGGTGGCGGCAGCGTTGTCTACCCTTATGCACGATCCCGCAGTGCCTTCTGTACCGCACAGGTTGATATAGGGCAGTCCAAGAGTCGCCTTTTCGGCGTTGTTTTCCGATTGTGGTCTTAGCTGGATGATGCCATCAGCCAGATGCGTTTCCACCATGTTGATATATTGTTTTTCGCGCGTGTCGTCGTCTTGCGTATCACCGAGCAACACCGCATAACCGCGTTTTTGCGCATGCGACTCAATGCAGCGGATTACCGCCGAAAAAAAAGGATTGGAAATGTCCGGCACCAGGACAACGATTGTGAAAGAACGAGCTGAGCGAAAATTTCTTGCAAGCATATTGGGTCGGTAATTCACTTCTGCGACCGCCTGTTTCACCTTATCAATAGTTGCTGGTGAAACTTTTTCGGGATGACTCAAACTCCGTGACACAGTCGCTACAGAAACGCCTGCGCGACGTGCGACCTCTCGAATATTCGACATACCTTCACCTTTACATTGGGTTTTTATTCACAAACAAGAAACGGGCTCTAATGAGTCCACCAAAGTCTGTAATGTTACTTTGAAATACGCGCCAAAGCACCTTGATTATAAGTCTGTAACCGGTTACATTCCCAATCTCACAAATCTTGGAAATAAATAGGGTTTATTGTTTTTGAGTATCAGTTAACGCCAGAAAAATTCCCAAAAAGAAATACAAAGTCTATAAACTGCCTTTTCTCCCGATTCCACTCAAAGAAAAGGTGTGACAGCAAGCCCTTCGCGAATGTAAAAAAGGTGATGAAATGAGTGAGTTTAAGCAAACAATTCAACATTTGTTTGAGCGTTATGAAAAATTACTAGGCCGAAAAAACGAAGCTGGCGAGAGCAATGGGGTTTATCAACGTTGGTTAAACCCAATTATTACTGCAGACCATACACCGATCTACTGGCGTTATGATTTAAATGAAAAAACAAACCCTTTTTTACAAGAGCGATTGGGTATCAATGCAACTTTTAATTCCGGTGCGATTTATAAAGACGGAAAATATTTATTAGTGGTGCGTGTTGAGGGGAACGATCGAAAATCCTTTTTTGCCGTCGCAGAAAGCCCAAATGGAATCGATAATTTTCGTTTTTGGAAAAAGCCAATATTAATGCCGCAAACAAGCCGACCAGACATCAATGTCTACGACATGCGATTAGTGCAACATGAGGATGGCTATATTTACGGCTTATTTTGCACTGAAAGGAAAGACGAAACCCAGGTAAATGATACCAGCGCGGCTGAAGCGCAGTGCGGTATTGTGAGAACACGTGATTTGTTGGAATGGGAGCGATTACCTGATTTGGTGACCTATTCAGGGCAGCAAAGAAATGTTGTGTTGCATCCGGAATTTGTTGACGGGCAATACGCGTTCTATACGCGTCCTCAGGATGGTTTTATCAGTGTGGGTTCGGGCGGTGGTATTGGTTGGGGATTGAGTGCTTCGATGGAGCAGGCAGAAATAAAAAAGGAGCAGATTGTTGATCAGAAGGTCTATCACACGATTAAGGAAGTCAAAAATGGACAGGGACCAACGCCTATTAAAACGTCGCAGGGATGGTTACATTTGGCGCACGGTGTAAGAAATACTGCGGCGGGTTTGCGTTATGTACTGTATCTCTTTATGACTGAATTGGACAGACCGTGGGTGGTGAGCCATGCACCGGGCGGCCATATCATTGCGCCAAAAGGCCGGGAGCGTGTGGGTGATGTATCAAATGTTGTTTTTGCCAACGGGTGGATCGTTGATAGCCACAACAAGGTATATATTTACTATGCATCTTCAGACACGCGTATGCATGTCGCAACCAGTTCTGTTGAGCAATTGTTGGATTATGTGATGAATACACCTGCAGATCCATTGCGCTCTGATGCTTGCGTCGCTGAGCGCATCAAGCTAATAGATAAAAATCTCACGGTAATGGCACAGCTAGGAATTGTTGAATGACAGCCGAACTGCAAACAGAGTTTCGCAACGAGCTTCACGCGATTGCAGATTGGTGGATTATCAATACGCTGGATGAATCCAATGATGGATTTATCGGCGAAATCAATAACGAAAATACGAAAATGCCTGAGGCCAACAAAGGTATTATATTGAATGCACGCATTCTCTGGTTCTTTAGCGAAGTGGCGCGTTTCAGTGGAGGCGGTGAAAAACTTGAAAAATATTCAATTTGCGCACAACGCGCCTACGAGTATTTGCTGGATTACTTTGTCGATCAAGTGCATGGCGGTGTTTATTGGGAGTTGTCGGCACAGGCTGAGGTGCTTAATGATAGAAAACAGGTGTATGCACAAGCCTTTGTGATATATGGCTTGTCGAGTTATTACAAACTGACACATGATGAAAACGCCTTGAATTTGGCCTACAAGATTTTTGAAATTATAGAACTTAATGCCGTAGATAAAATAAACGGCGGCTACATTGAGGCGTTTAATCGAGATTGGAGTGAGCTAAAAGATTATCGCTTGAGCGAAAAAGATTTGAATTCACCGAAAAGTATGAACACACATTTGCACGTGCTCGAGGCTTACACCAATCTCTACGCCGCAGATAAACATCGTCAAGTTGGGGACGCAATCCGTTGTTGTCTCAATTATTTTGACCGCCATATTATTGATCACCAAGCCAAGCATCTTCGAATGTTTCAGACAATGGCATGGAAAGATATTTCTGATTCCTATTCTTACGGTCATGATATAGAAAGCAGCTGGCTAATATGGGAAGCGCTGGAATGTCTTGGTGACAATGAATTAAAAAAGCACTTTAAACCTATCGTATTGAGTTTAATAGAAACTTGTCTGCAGCAAGCAATAGGTGGTGAAGGTGAAATGTGGGACAGCTACAATTATAAAACTGATACCTTGCATGAAGAACGTGTTTGGTGGGTGCAAGCTGAAGCCTTGGTGGGTTTTTTAACTGCCTACAATTTATCTAATGAACAAAAATATTATGTTGCCGCAAAAGCTGTGTGGCAGTTTATTAAAAAGCATCAAAAGGATCATGAGCGTGGAGAGTGGCATTGGCTCTCTAAACTGGATTTGCCAAAAACGGGAGATTACAAAATGGGATTTTGGAAGGCGCCATATCATAACGGGCGAGCGATGCTCGAAGCTATCCGATTGGTCTGAAAAATTTAAGGGCAGAGAAAATGAAACCGAAACATAACAGGTTTGTAACTTTTATTATGTTTTTCGCACTGTTTTTGAAATGGGGTTTGATTGCGAGCTTGCTTGGCTTGCTGCTGGGGTGTGCGGGCGACGAAGAAAAACTAAAAAAACAATTTGTACATGTAAAAGGGATGCAGTTTTTTTATAAAGGCAAGCCTTACAACTTTGTTGGGGCCAATCTGTGGTATGCCGCCTATCTCGGTTCAGATAGTCAGGACGTTGGCGATAGGAATAGATTGGTGAAGGAGTTGGATTTGCTCCAATCTCTAGGTGTAAATAATTTAAGAATTCTCGGCAGTTCAGAGCGGTCACCCTTGCGTGACTCGATGCGGCCGGCAATAAATTACAAAGGTAATGTTGAGAGAGAAGATCTGCTTGTAGGATTGGATTTTGCTTTAGCCGAAATGGCAAAAAGAAATATGAAGGCGGTGATTTACCTGAATAATTTTTGGGAATGGTCTGGCGGGATGGCGACCTACCTGAGCTGGGTGAATGGTGGGAATATTGTCGATATGGCAGATCCGAAAAGGCCTTGGCCAGCATTTGCACACTTTTCGGCCCAATTTTATTCAAATCAAGAGGCAAATACGCTTTATCAAAATTATATACGCACACTGCTTGAGAGAAAAAATACGGTAAGTGGTGTGGCATATGCCGCAGATCCTACAATTATGGCATGGCAGCTCGCCAACGAGCCGAGACCTGGCGATGGGGCTGCGAGTTATGACAATCTCCCTGCATACTATGACTGGATAAAAAACACGACAGGTTTTATTAAATCGCTTGCGCCTTATCAATTGGTTTCTATTGGTAGTGAGGGGGCAATGGGTTGTCTTGAATTGAATGAATGTGTAATACAAGCTCATGCGAACACCGGTGTGGATTATTTTACTTTCCATATGTGGTTAAAAAACTGGGGCTGGTTTGATGCAAATAATCCGGGGGAAACCTATGTGAATGCAATTACCAAGGCCAACGAATATATCGATCAGCACCTTAATATTGCACAACAAATGAAAATGCCAGCAGTTTTGGAAGAGTTTGGATTAGAAAGAGATTCAGGCTTGGTGTCGCCCGGTACTCCGGTAAATTATCGCGACCAGTATTTCAAATTTGTTTTTTCCAAGATTGAAGCAAGTGTAAAAAAAGGTGGGCCCTTAGTGGGATCGAATTTTTGGGCCTGGGGTGGCTTAGGCAAAGCTCAGCATGGAAATGCAGTTTGGCAGGAAGGGGATAAAACTTTTGTCGGCGATCCACCTCAAGAACCCCAGGGTTTAAATTCTGTATTTGCCAGTGACAGCTCAACACTTAAACTTCTGAGTGAACACGCAACAAAAATATCGCGCTGAACGTCTATAATTTTCTTGGATTTTAAAGAAAAGGAAGATGGCATGAGTGAATTTAGCCGCAATCAACGCAATCAAAGAGAAACGCCCTTTGGAATTGTTTACGGACATTCTCAGGCTGCGCAAATTGTTGCAACACTTCTCGCAGTGCCTGGTGGTATTCTGATTTTATTCCTACTGTTATCCCGATTGTTGGCAACAAGCGAGTTTGCGAGTGCAGGAATTTTTATTGCTGCGGTAAGCATAGTCGGTTTTGGTTATTCAATCTGGATGGGTCGTTTGAGTGCGATAGCATTTAACAAAATTGGCAAGGGCGTGCTTTGGTCCTTGTTTAGTCTGCTTGTGCAACGTAAAAAGCCGGAGTCTATTCAGGATGTGTTGCCGTCAAAAGAAGCGCTTGAAGAAATAGCTGTTGCCGCGCAAAAAGCAGCAAATAGTTTTGCCTGGGTCGGGTTTCCTCTTGCGGTTTTCTTCTCTGCACTTATTGGTTTAGGTTCAAAAGCGATGCTCTGGTTTACGGCAAGCTTAATTACCTTTCTTTTTCTTTTTATTTATAGCTATATTTTGGCGTGGCTTGGAAGAAGGGGTTTTTTGCTCTTACCGGAGGAATAAAATTATTGTTGTTGATCGGCGCAACGAATACAAAAAAGCGTTGCGGGATCTATTTTTAATCGTTGAGGATTGATTTCCTCTCCACATGCCGTGCAATACCCGTAATCATCAGATTCTATTCGTCTCAAAGCGGCCTGAATACGTAAAATTTCCTGACGCCTTCTTCTGAGCTGTTCCTGAGACATGGCTTGTTGTTGCATGGCATCCATGCGTGACAGGCGCCCGACCTTGCTCTGATCCAGTTCAACAGTTTCAGCTGATTTAAGAGACTGTTCCTCGACTTCCTGTAGTTCCAGCAATTTCTGCTTTAGAAGAGTGTGAAAATAATCGTGAGGATTGTTAGTCATAGGATTTATTAGGTTTATTGACCTCTGACGCAGCAATCCCGGCCACTGTTCTTACCGGAATACATTGCATTGTCAGCGCGTTCAAATGCTTTGGAAAATTGTTCTCCTGCGCGAATTGTTGCGATACCAAAAGTTGCAGAGACTTTCAGTTTTTTTTCAGAAGGAAAATTCAGTCGTTTTATTTTCAATCGAATTTTTTCTGCAAGATTCACTGCGTCTTCAATCGTTGTTTTTGGGCACAGGATAACAAATTCTTCGCCTCCCCAGCGTGCTACCGAATCAAAACTGCGCGTATTTTCAATCAGTAATGTCGATATGGATTTTAACACCTCATCTCCCACAATATGGCCGTAGTCATCATTGATCGTTTTAAAATGATCAATATCCATTAATATCAAGGCAACCAGGTCGTCTTTCCTTCGCCATTCCAGAGTGGTTTCCAGTATGCTTTGCAATCCCAAGCGATTGTAAGTTCCTGTTAGATTGTCAACTTGGGATTTGTATTCAAAATCCTCGGCTTGTGCTTTCATGGACTTCGCATACTGCGCCATTTCATTTAGACGTAGGGTATCAAGTTGTTGTCTTTGATAAAGCGTCCTTATTCGCCATAAACCGTACAGAATTATTACTACTATCCAAAAAATCAAAATCGACAAATACCAGGAACTTGAGGAAATGTAATTTCCTTCCAGCTCTACACGTTTGATTTTAAGCTCGTGGTCACCAAAGTGTGAGTTATAACTCACATCCAGGCCAATAGAAGTGACTCTATCAAAACTTGAATTAACCCATTTACGCGGGACGTCGAATTGATCAATCCACCAATCAGGAAGCTGAAATTCCTGCAATTTAATCTGTATTTCTTGATCGAGATCCTTTGTACGTATGTTGACGCGATTGTATTTCGCGCTATTGAAATCAGTTGGGTTTGAAATATTTTCGTCAAAGTTTCGAATATAAACTCTGAAAACTTTGGCGGGCCCGGTGTATTCTAAATCGACAATTAATTTCTCAAAGGATGAGAAGTTGAGTCCACGAGTCCAATCATCCGGATCTTTAGAAAAAGTGATGTCTATTGAGCAATACGGATAGTCTGCGCCGGGCTGGAGGTTGCAATGCCAATGGGAGTAATCATCTGATAACCACTTGGTTGTGGACTTACCGCCAACATCGCTATCATCATTGCTATTTATGGTCTGAATACCGCTCGGCAAGATTAAAAGGTGTCTTTTGGGGAGTATCGGATAGATAAGGATGAACAATAAACTTACCATTGCGCTAACCGGGTATAAAAGCCCCCAACGGTTTGATTGAATTAGTCTGGTTAAAAACATTAAAGTCCTTCAAATATACTGTTTATCGATATAGAGAACACTTATAATCGCGCGCTTCTTTAAACTTGAGATTTACAGCCGTGTCCAGTCGTATCCAGAAACTTCGCAATATTGCCATCATCGCTCATGTTGACCATGGTAAAACTACCCTCGTTGACAAACTGTTAAAGCAGTCCGGTACCTTGGATCGGAAAGATGAAAGTGCAGAACGCATCATGGACTCAAACGACCAGGAGCGTGAGCGAGGAATTACGATTCTCGCCAAAAACACTGCTATCCGATGGAAGGACTACCGTATAAATATAGTTGATACGCCCGGACATGCCGACTTTGGTGGGGAAGTTGAACGCGTACTGTCAATGGTGGACAGCGTATTACTGCTAGTGGATGCGGTGGACGGCCCCATGCCGCAAACCCGTTTTGTGACGAGTAAGGCCTTTGAAAAAGGCCTCAATCCCATACTGGTAGTTAATAAAGTAGATCGCCCGGGGGCGCGCCCTGATTGGGTGGTGGACCAAGTCTTTGATTTATTTGATCGTTTGGGTGCCACTGACGAGCAGCTCGATTTTCCGATTATCTATGCCTCAGCTTTGAATGGTGTTGCAGGCCTGGATGCCACTAAGCTGGCAGAAGACATGCAGCCGCTGTTTGAAATGATTATCGACAAGGTGCCAACGCCGGAAGTGGATTTAGATGGTTCTTTTCAAATGCAAATTTCAGCCCTGGACTACAATTCCTACGTTGGTGTAATCGGCATAGGCCGCATTACTCGCGGCCACCTCTCGCCAAATCAAGTCATCACTGTGCTGGATCTCCAGGGCAAAACGCGCAAGGCAAAAGTGCTGCAAGTGATGGGCTATCACGGGCTGGAACGTGTTGAAACGGATAAAGCTTCCGCGGGTGATATCGTGTGCATTACTGGCGTCGATAAGCTGGGCATATCCGATACGCTTTGTGCGCCCGAAAAAGTGGAAGCGCTACCTGCGTTGAGTGTGGACGAACCCACAGTCAGCATGACTTTCCAGGTGAATGATTCACCTTTTGCCGGGCGTGAGGGTAAATTCGTCACTTCGCGGAATATCAAGGAACGTTTAGAACAAGAGTTAATTCACAATGTTGCTCTGCGTGTGAAACCAGGAGACAGCGCCGATAAATTTATTGTATCGGGGCGTGGAGAATTGCACCTTTCGGTACTTATAGAAAATATGCGCCGAGAAGGTTTTGAGCTGGGTGTATCCCGACCTGAAGTTATCCAAAAAGAAGTGAATGGTGAAATTCACGAGCCCTTCGAACAAGTCGTGATTGATGTGGAAGATAAACATCAGGGCGCCATCATGGAGGAGTTGGGCTTGCGCAAGGCCGAGTTAAAAAATATGGAGCCCGATGGCAAAGGCCGCGTAAAACTCGAGTTTTTGGTTCCCTCTCGAGGATTAATTGGCTTCCGTGGTCATTTCCTCACCTTAACTTCTGGCTCGGGAATTATGACAAGTATTTTTGATCATTACGGGCCTGTGAAGGAAGGTGAAGTCAGCAGTAGGCC
Source organism: Cellvibrionaceae bacterium (assembly GCA_050299435.1). Classification (GTDB taxonomy): domain Bacteria; phylum Pseudomonadota; class Gammaproteobacteria; order Pseudomonadales; family Cellvibrionaceae; genus 1162T-S-0a-05. Next base: position 51,817 of record JBNKVX010000017.1, read on the forward strand.
TAATGGCGTACTGGTAAGCATGATTAAAGGTAAAACCCTGGCCTATGCGCTTTACAGTTTGCAAGATCGTGGTCGTTTGTTTTTGGGTCACGGTGTAGATGTGTATGAAGGTCAAATTGTTGGCATTCATTCACGCAACAATGATTTGGTTGTTAACCCCACCAAGGCAAAACAATTAACCAATATTAGAGCTGCGGGTATGGACGAAGCGCTGACGCTCACCCCTCCAATTAAACATACGCTTGAGCAAGCACTTGAGTTTATTGAGGATG